>JBKOVB010000075.1:0-15132 GCA_046723735.1 Actinomycetota bacterium
GACCGCGTGCCCGGGCGGGACGAAGGCGGCGACGTCCGCGATGGCGTAGCGCACGAGGTAGCCGCCCCCGCTGCGGGACAGCGCCATGGCCTGGTCGAGGTCGGTGCTGCCGGGCGGGTCGATCGTGAGGAACGGCAGGTCAGTGAGGTCGCGCGGTGGCAGCACCGGAAGGGCCTGATCGGCCTCCGCGAGCACCTGCGGTGGGAACGCGGCCGGGACCTCGAGCTCCTCTCGCAGCGCGTCCCAGTCGTGCCCCGTGGGCGGCAGCTGGACCCGGGTACGCGGCACGCTAGACCCGGTGCATCTCGAGCGCCGCCCGCTGCTGGTCGGTGAGCGGGGTGCTCCCGCCCGCGCCGCCGTAGTGGAACGCCACCAGGACGACCTCGGCCTGCGCCACGAGCTCTGCATGCTGCCGCACGTCCAGGCGTAGCCGGAACGAGCTCGTCCCTACCTTCAGCACCGCCACGTCGACCTGGAGCTCGCCCGGTCCCACCTCGCGGTGGTAGTCGACCTCCACCCGCGGGCAGATGATCTCGACCCCGAAACCGCCGAGCTGGCGCAGGAAGGCCATCCAGGCCTCGCCGCAGCGGCCCAGGATCTTGTCAAAGGTGAGGTGCGCGCCCCGGCCCGGCGCGGTCGGGTCGAGGGTCCCTCCGATGGCCGAGACGTCCTCGACCGGGACGTCGCAGACGTAGGTGAACACGTCAGTCGGTGACGTCCACGGTCGCCTCAGGCGCTCGCTCCGTCCCGGAGCTCGCCCCCGCCGGCTCCACGGGCAGATAGACGTGCGCGCCCTCCGCGAGGAACTGCGCCGACTTCTCCTTCATCCCCAGCTCGAGCGCCTCGACATCACCGACACCGTGGTCTGCGGCGTACCTGCGCACGTCCTGGCTGATCCGCATCGAGCAGAAGTGCGGGCCGCACATGGAGCAGAAGTGCGCGGTCTTGGCCGGCGCGGCGGGCAGCGTCTCGTCGTGGAACTCACGGGCCGTCACCGGGTCGAGCGAGAGGTTGAACTGGTCCTCCCACCGGAACTCGAACCGCGCGTCCGACAGCGCGTCGTCCCAGGCCTGCGCGCCGGGGTGGCCCTTTGCGACGTCGGCGGCGTGCGCAGCGATCTTGTAGGCGATGACGCCGTCCTTGACGTCGTCCTTGTCGGGCAGCCCGAGGTGCTCCTTGGGCGTGACGTAGCAGAGCATCGCGGTGCCGTACCAGCCGATCATCGCCGCGCCGATGGCGGAGGTGATGTGGTCGTAGCCGGGCGCGATGTCGGTCGTCAGCGGGCCGAGGGTGTAGAACGGCGCCTCGTGGCAGAGCTCCAGCTGGAGCTCCATGTTCTCCTTGATCTTGTGCATCGGGACGTGGCCCGGGCCCTCGACCATGACCTGCACGTCGTATTCCCAGGCGATCTTGGTGAGCTCCCCGAGGGTGCGCAGCTCGGCGAGCTGGGCCTCGTCGTTGGCGTCGTAGATCGACCCCGGGCGCAGCCCGTCCCCGAGGGAGAACGTCACGTCGTACTGCGCCATGAGCTCGCAGATGTCGCGGAAGTGGGTGTAGAGGAAGTTCTCCTGGTGGTGCGCCAGGCACCAAGCGGCCATGATCGACCCGCCGCGGCTGACGATGCCGGTCTTGCGGCTGGCGGCCAGCGGGACGTAGCGCAGCAACACGCCGGCGTGCACGGTGATGTAGTCGACGCCCTGCTCGAACTGCTCGACGAGGGTGTCGCGGTAGACCTCCCAGGAGAGCTCCTCGGCCTTGCCGTTGACCTTCTCCAGGGCCTGGTAGATCGGCACGGTGCCGATCGGGACGGCGCTGTTGCGCAGGATCCACTCGCGGGTGGTGTGGATGTTGCGGCCGGTGGAGAGGTCCATGACGGTGTCGGCGCCCCAGCGGGTGGCCCACGTCATCTTCTCGACCTCCTCCTCGATGGAGGAGGCCACGGCGCTGTTGCCGATGTTGGCGTTGATCTTCACCAGGAACTGGCGGCCGATCGCCATCGGCTCGGACTCCGGGTGGTTGACGTTGGCCGGGATGACGGCGCGGCCGCGGGCGACCTCGTCCCGGACCGCCTCCGGGCTCATCCCCTCGCGCAGCGCCACGAACTCCATCTCGGGCGTCACGACGCCGCGGCGCGCGTAGGCCATCTGCGTCACCGTCTGCCCGGCCCTGGCCCGGCGCGGCTTGCGGGTGTGGGCGAAGACGGAGTC
Source organism: Actinomycetota bacterium (assembly GCA_046723735.1). Classification (GTDB taxonomy): domain Bacteria; phylum Actinomycetota; class Actinomycetes; order Mycobacteriales; family SCTD01; genus RYN-111. The sequence goes on from JBKOVB010000075.1 coordinate 2,208, forward strand.
GAGGTTGCGGTGGTCGTGCTCCTTGAGGCCGTTGTCGACCGGGAGGACCTCGCGCCCGTCGTACTGCTCGGTGTCGCCGCGCTCCTCGATCCAGGCCTGCCGGTGCGCGGGCAGCCCGAGGCGGATGTCGGTGCGCCGGGTCGGGTCGGTGTACGGGCCGCTGGTGTCGTAGAGGACGACACTGTCGCCGGTCGAGAGGCGGACCTCGCGCATCGGGACCTGGAGGTCGGGCCGCGAGCCCTGGAGGTAGGTCTTGGTGGAGCCGGGGAAAGCGTCCGACATGCGGTCCTCCCTACGCCGGTGCGAACCGGATCAGGTGCGAACGGTCAGCGGCCGGTCCTGCCGCCCTCTCAGCCTCGGCGCGAGGCTCCCGCGGGTCGCTCCTGACACTAGTCGCTCGCCGGTCAGCCCCCGCAGTCGACGAAGTAGGTCATGTACCAGCCGGGTCGGTCCGCCGGGCCGACCGTGAACTCCGCCGTGCCGACCGGGCCGTGGCTCTGGTAGCCCTTCGGGAAGCCATGGGTGAAGAAGCACTCGTAGTCGCCGCGCGTCTTGGTGAAGGTGCAGTGGTCGAGCCGGAGGTCCCTGGCCTCGCTGTACATGTCGGTGAGCGCTCCGCGAGCCTGCGGGTCGGTGACGTGCTTGAGGGACACCAGGTCGTGGTTGTTCCACGCGGTGGCGAGATACCGCATCGCGGCCTCGGGTGAGTCGAAGTGCGGATCCGTCTGCGTGGGCGGCGTCGGCGTGTACGTCGGGATGGGGGCGTCGCTCGGGAAGACGACTCGCGTCGGGGACGAGCTCGGCAGCGCCAGCGTGGCCGGGTCGCCGCCGCACGCGGCAAGGAGCAGAAACAGGGCAAGTGCAGCAACACGCCTCATGGCCGCGGACTCTGGCACGTCCTGAGGCGTTGCGCGTGCATGATCGACAACTGTGTCCCCAGCTCACCAGGAGGGCGCGCTCACGCATCCTCGGGCCGTCGGGTGGCCGGCGCAGCCGGGCTGCTCGAGCACGGTGGTCGTCCGGCCGCCGCTGACCAGCAGGATCCGGCCGGGGAGCTCGACGAGCACTCCGCGGTCGGACGCCGACACAGACGTTGGCGTCGTCAGGGTGAGCGGCCCGGCGGAGATCCGAGCGCCCGTGCTGCTGAAGCGCACCAGCCGTGCCTTGGACCCGCAGGTCTCGTAGGCGACGGGCAGGATGCCGTCGAAAGCCGCGCCGCTCGCGAGGTAGCAGCCGGACTGGGCTGCAAGAGGCGTGAGCCCGTCGAGCTTCAGCGCCCCGGGACGGACGAGGCCGATGGCACCCGGGCCCGTGGCCGCCCGGTCGTTGGTCAGCACGAGCAGCGCGCCGTCGTCACGGACGTCGAGCACCTGCAGGGTCGAGCCGGACGGACCAGCGATCCGCCGGTTGGGGGCGCCGCCTCCCGACACGACGAGGGTCGGGGTGCTGCCGTCGCAGGGCCGTTCGACCCAGGCGAGCCAGCCGCGGCTCGCGGAGAGCTGCGGGTCGCCGAGCACCGCCGTGCTGGACGTGGCCACCGTCGTGGTGCCCTCAGGGCCCCGGCGGTCGAGCTCGCTGCGGCAGGCCGGCCCGAGGGTCGGCGTCGTACGCGTCCAGACCACCGTGTCCCGGCTCCAGGCCGCGTCGCCGTCGACGCGTCCGGACGGCGGGAAGGTGAGCTGCCGCACGAGCGTGCCCGTCCGGCTGTCGAAGAGCGACACGTGCCCGTCGACGACCCCGACGAACGTGGCCTGGCTCGACGGCTGCACCAGCGTGACGGGCACGACCACCACACGGTTCACCGAGCCGTCCTTCGCCGAGCGCGTCACTCCGCTCAGCGCTCCGGCACCGGACGTGCTGCCCGACCAGGTGAGCGTCGCCGACCACGGGACCGCCGAGCCGGCCGGTGCACCGCCCTGGGCGACCACGCGCCCGCCCGGAGCGGTGCGCAGGGTGAGCGCGACGTTCTCGTCGACGCCCGTGATGCGACCGCTCACCTGCAGCGGGCTGCTCACCGACTGACCGGGACGTGGCGAGGTCACGGTGAGGTCGGTGCCGCCGACCCCCACGACCGTGAAGACGCGCTTACCCCCAGTGAAGGTGTAGTGCCCGACCCGCGCCTCGCCGACCGATCGGCCGGCGACCTGCAGCCCGAGGACCTCGCACGAGACGCAGGTCTGCGTCACGGTGACGCCCGAAAGGCCGAGGTAGTCGGTGACGAACCGTGCGACGACCTGACGGCTGTCCGTGACCCAGTCGCCACCCTGCCAGGAGCGTGCCTGCTCGGCGCTCGTGAAGGGCCACACCGCGGGACCGGCGTAGGAGCCCGGGAGCAGTCCGACGTCGGGGGTGGGGCTGGGGGTGGGGGTCACGGTCGGGGTCGGGGTCGCGGCAGGGGTCGTCGGGGCGGTCGTCGCCGGCACCAGCACGCGCGGGCCCCGTGGGTCGTCGTGCGGCAGCACCACGAGCAGACCGGCGACCAGGGCAGCGGTGGCCAGCGCGGCCGTGGGCCACGCCACCCGGCGTACCCGGCGGCGCCGTGCGATCCGCTCACGGATCCGGGCCAGGCCGTCCCCGACCGGCTCGACAGCCGCCGCCTCGTGCTGCAGCAGGTCGCGCAGCCTGTCCTCGGCGCTCATCGCCCGTCCTCCAGCAGCAGTCGCAGCGCGTCCAGCGCGCGCGAGGTATGGCTCTTCACGGACCCGACCGAGCAGCCCATCGCGTACGCCGTCTGGGCCTCCGACAGGTCCGCGTAGTAGCGCAGGACGACGGCCTCGCGCTGCCGGCGGGGCAGGGCCTGCAGCGCAGCGAGCACGGTGGAGCGCTGCACCAGCTCCAGCGCCCCGGTCTCAGCGCTCATCACGTCGGGCAGCGGGGGCGGCTCGTAGCGGCCCGCCACGACCCGGCGGCGCTGGCGCGAGCGCGCGAGGTTGACGACCGCCGTACGCAGGTAGGCCTCGAGCCGCTCCGGCTCCCGCACCCGACGCAGGGCGCCGTGCACCTTCACGTACGCGTCCTGCACAACCTCCTCGGCGTCGTCACGGCTGCCGCTCAGCAGGGTCGCAAGCCGGACCAGGCCGCGGTAGTGCGCCACGTACGTCTCGACGAGGAGCGCGTCGCGGTCGAGGTCGACGCGCACCGCCGCACCTCCTGTCGCCACCGCGGTTCTCATGCTCGTACGACGCGCGACTCCTGCGCGCGGTTGACACGCCGCGCACGGGAGTCGCAAGGGCGGGCAGCGTCAGGCGCTGACCTCCGACGGCTCTGTCGGTCCGGTTGGCTCGACGGCAGCGGCCATGGGCGGGGCGAGCGACCGCAGGGCCCACCCGACCAGCACGAGCACGACACCGAGCGCGAAGGCCATCGCCGCGACGCCGAACGCGACGACCGACGTGAACAGCGACGCCTGCAGGAACGAGGCGGTCATGGCCGTCTGCCGGTTCGGGTCGTCCCGGGCGAGCTCGGCGTAGGTCTTGCCACCGGTGATCTCGTCGACGTGCTTGTCGATGACGTCGGCCTGGGCATAGGCCTGCCACGGCTGCGTGACGTGCTGACCGCCGAAGTGGGCCGCGTCGTCGGCCACGGTGATGTTCTGGTCCCCGAGCGTGTTGGTGACGACCGCGTAGGTGACCGCTCCCGCGATCGCAAGGACCGCTCCCGCGATGACGACCAGGAGACCGAGGACCCGGACCCGCCGGGCGGGCAGCTCGTTCATGGACGTTCCTCCGTCGTTCGGGACGGGGCCTGTCGGCGCCGACGGTAGTCCGGAGCGACGGTGGGCGTCACCTCTCGCACACGGCCTGCTGGAGCACCGCGTCCCAGTCGGTCAGGAATCGCTTGAGCCCGTAGCGCGCCAGCGCCGCGGACCGCGCGACGGCACCGCACGCCCGCGCCTCGTCCGGGTCGTTCACGAGCAGCCGTACGGCGGCGAGCAGGGTCTCGAGGTCGGTGGCCACCGCCCCGGCTGCTGGCGGGACCGCGCGGACCGCCTCCGTCGTGGCCAGGCACACCACCGGCATCCCGAGGTGCATGGCCTCGAGCAGTCCCAGCCCCAACGACGTCCATCGGTGCAGGTGCAGGTAGACCCGCCGCCGGGCCAGCTCCTCGTGCATCCGGGCCTGTGGCAGGTCCTCGTGCTCCCCCAGCGCCACGCCGAGCGCCTCGCCCAGACCGACGACGCCGATGCCGAACACGTCGAGGGGTGCGGCCGCGGCGAACCGTGGGAGGAGGTCGACCCCGACGGCGCGGCCTCGTCGTACCGGGTCGTTGACCGCGGTCGCCGCCCGGGCCAGCTCGCCGGTCCAGCGGGGCCCCGGGTCGACCACGCCGTGCTCGACGACGTGGGTGCGTGCCGCGCCGCTGTCCCAGACGAGCTGGTTGAAGTGGGTCACGTGCACGAGCGGGATCGCGCTCTGGTCCGCCAGCAGATGGCGTGTGAAGGCCGCCCGGCCGTCGGGGGTGCTGTGCTCGACGTACACCGCAGGCACGTCGCGACCCGGGACCCGCCCGGTCCACCTCGAGACGAGCTCGAGCTCGACCGGACGCTGCAGCAGCACCACGTCGAAGGGGGTCGCGCGCAGCTGCGGTACGGGCACCTCGACGGTCGAGGCCGGCCAGTCCCAGGTCGTGGCGCGGCCGCGTCCGTCGGGCCCGCGGTCGGGGGTGACCGGCAGGAGGTAGTCGTGCGAGCCCTGCACGAACGCCGTGGTCCACGACCCGTGCACGTGCCAGAGCAGGACGCGCACCTCACACCATCCCGTCGCCCAGCACCCGGACCTGCCAGCCGCAGGCACGCCACCGGTCGGCGTCGAGGACGCGCCGGCCGTCGACCACCACCGGCCGTGCCACCAAACTCTTGACCGCACCGGGGTCGAGCGCGCGGAACTCCTCCCAGTCCGTGAGCACCAGCACCAGAGCGGCGCCCTCGCAGGCGTCCTGCGCGCTCGTCGTCACCTCGAGCGCAGGCGCCACCTTGCGCGTGTTGTCCCCGGCGGCAGGGTCGTAGACCGACACGCGCGCACCGAGGTCCTGCAGGGCGCAGGCCACGGCGAGCGCCGGTGACTCCCGCACGTCGTCGGAGTCGGCCTTGAAGGCGGCGCCGAGCACCCCCACCCGGGCACCCGCCACAGGCCCGGAGAGCAGCTCGGCGGCGAGCCGGACGGTGCGCTCGACCTGGTGCCGGTTCACCGCCTCGACCTGAGCCACGAAGCCGCGCGCGTGCACCACCCCCAGCTCCTCGGCCCGAGCCGCGAACGCCCGCGAGTCCTTGGGCAGGCAGCCCCCGCCGTACCCGACACCCGCGACGAGCGCGTGCCCGCCGATGCGGCTGTCGAGCCCGAGCACCCGGGTCAGGTCGGCGACGTCGGCGCCCGAGCGCTCGCACACCTCGGCCAGCAGGTTCACGAGGCTGATGCGGGTCGCGAGCATGAGGTTGGCCGACGCCTTGGCGAGCTCCGCCGTCTCGAGCGAGGTGCGTACGACGGGGACGCCGGCCGCGAGGAGCGGGCGGTACACCTCGCGCAGCCGCTGCTCCCCTGGACCGGGCTCCACACCGAGCACGAGCCGCTCGGGTCGCAGGCTGTCCTGCACCGCCCGGCCCTCGCGGAGGAACTCCGGGTTCCAGGCCACCGTCACCGGGGCTCCCACAGCGTGCAGCCGGTCACGCACCTTCGCCGCCGTCCCGACAGGGACGGTGGACTTGCCCACCAGCACGCTCGAGGGGCGCAGGTGGGGCCGCAGCGCCTCGAGCGCGGACCACAGCGCAGACAGGTCGGCTCCCGGGCCGTCAGCGGACTGCGGTGTCCCGACGCACAGGAAGTGCAGGTCTGCGTCACGGGCTGCGCCCGGGTCGCTGCTGAACCTGAGCCGTCCTGACGCGACCCCCTCGGCCAGCAGCTCGGCCAACCCGGGCTCGTGGAAGGGCGTCCGGCCGCGCGCCAGCACCTCCACCCGTTCCGCGTCCGTGTCGACCCCCACGACATCGTGCCCCCAGGAGGCCAGGCACGCGGCGTGAGTGGCGCCGAGGTAGCCGGTGCCGATGACGGAGACCCGCATGGGCCCGGGGGTGCCCTCGTTGTTCCGACTCATGCGACTTACGGAAGAGATTTCTCCCCCGGGCGCGACGACTCGCCGTTTCCCTCTCGAAGAAGTGGGCACCAAGCGGAACCGGAGTCTGACGGACGGGGGAGACCATGAGGGTTCTCGGCGTCAACGCCCTGTTCCACGACCCGGCTGCCGCGCTCGTCGTGGACGGGCAGGTCGTGGCGGCCGCCGAGGAGGAGCGGTTCTCGCGGCGCAAGCACGGGCACCGACCGGTCCCGTTCGCCGCGTGGGAGCTGCCGGAGCACGCCGCCCGCTGGTGCCTGGAGGTCGCCGACCTGGACGTGTCCGACCTCGACGCCGTCGCCTACTCGTACGACCCGCGGCTCGCCGAGCCGGCCGACCGGCTCGAGCTCGACGACCCGTGGGACCACCTGCGCCAGACGTACGCGCGCCGGGCGCCGGAGTTCCTGGCCACCGCCCTGCCCGGCCTCGACCCCGGCATCGTGCGCTTCGTCCCGCACCACGTCGCGCACGCCGCCTCGGCGGGTCTCGCCGCACCGCAGGAAGGCGGGGACGTGCTCGTGCTCGACGGTCGCGGCGAGGCCACCAGCCACCTCGCCGGCCACTACGTCGACGGGGCTCTCGTGCCCCTCGCGGGGCAGCGCCTCCCCCACTCCCTCGGCCTGCTCTACGAGGACGCCACGGAGCACCTGGGCTTCCTGCGCAGCAGCGACGAGTACAAGGTGATGGCGCTGGCGTCGTACGGCGAGCCGCGCTTCCTCGAGGAGCTACGGGCCCTCGTGCTCGCCACGGGGGACGGCGGCTTCCGGACCGCACGGGTCGACTGGTCCGGGCTGGCGAAGACCCGTCGTGCCGACGAGCCGTGGACGCAGGACCACGCCGACCTCGCAGCCAGCCTGCAGACCTGCCTCGAGGAGGTCCTGCTCGACCTGGTCCGCTGGTTGCACGACCGCACCGGCGCAACCCACCTGACGATGGCAGGCGGGGTCGCGCTGAACTGCGTGGCCAACACGCGTGTGCTGGCCGAGGGCCCCTACGAGTCGGTCTGGGTGCAACCGGCTGCCGGCGACGCCGGCACCGCGCTGGGTGCGGCACTGCACGTCAGCGCGGTCGAAGGGGTCCGGCCCCAGCCCATGCCCGGCGCCGACCTCGGACGCGGCTGGGAGGACGAGGAGATCCGGGCCGCGTTGCAGACGGCCCGGGTGCCGTTCTCGTGTCCGCAGGACGTGGCGGACGTGGCGGCCGAGTGCCTCGCGGCCGACGGCGTCGTCGCCTGGTTCGAGGGCCGCAGCGAGTACGGCCCGAGGGCACTGGGGCACCGCTCGCTGCTCGCCCACCCAGGGCACCGCCGCAACCTTGAGCGCCTCAACGACGTCAAGGGCCGCGAGCAGTTCCGTCCGGTGGCCCCGATGGTGCTGCTCGCGCGGGCAGGGGAGATCTTCTCCCGAGGGCCGCTGCCCTCGCCGTACATGCTGTTCGTGCACGACGTCGACCCGGCCTGGCGCGAGCGGATCCCGGCCGTGGTGCACGTCGACGGCACCGCGCGGGTGCAGACGGTCGACCCCGAGCGCGAGCCGCTCGTCGCCCGGATGCTGCGTCGCTTCGACGACCGGACCGGCCTGCCGGTGGTGGTGAACACCTCCCTCAACACCGCCGGCCGGCCGATGGTCGACTCGCCGCAGGACGTGCTCGAGCTGTTCGGGTCGACGCCCGTCGACCTGCTCGTGATCGGGCCGTTCGTCGTGCGGCGGTGCCTCGAGGGGCCGGCATGACGTCCACCGTCGAGACCACGCTCGTCGTGCCGACGATCGGCCGGGCGTCGCTGGAGGACCTGCTCGCAGCGCTGGCCGGCGGTACCTCGCGGCTGCGAGCACCCGTGCTGCTCGTCGACGACCGGTCGGCGCCGGAGACGTCGCTGTGCGCCCACGTCCCCGGGCTCGACGTCCGGGTGCTCCGCTCGGGTGGCCGCGGCCCGGCGGCGGCCCGCAACCTCGGGTGGCGCACCGCCCGCACCCCGTGGGTGAGCTTCCTCGACGACGACGTGGTGCCCGAGCCCGACTGGTACGCGCGGCTGCTCGACGACCTGGCCTCGGTGGGCTGCGACGTCGCGGGTGTGCAGGGCCGCGTGCGGGTGCCGCTGCCGTCGTACCGTCCGCCCACCGACTGGGAGCGGTCGACCGCCGGCCTCGAGGCGGCCCGCTGGATCACCGCTGACCTGACCTACCGCCGGGCCGCGCTGGCCGCGGTGGGTGGCTTCGACGAGCGCTTCACGCGCGCGTACCGCGAGGATGCCGACCTGGGCCTGCGCGTCACGGCGGGACAGGGCCGCATCGTGACCGGGACCCGGACAGTGCGCCACCCGGTGCGGCCCGCGGACGACTGGGTCAGCGTGCGGACGCAGGCCGGCAACGCCGACGACGCGCTCATGCGTCGCCTGCACGGCCCGTCCTGGCGGGAGCACGCGGGCGCACCACCCGGCCGGCTCCCCCGCCACCTCGCCGTGACGGCGGCCTCGGTGCTGGCCGTGCTGGGGGCGGTGTCCGGCCGGCGCCGGACCGCCGCGCTGCTGGCGGCGGGCTGGCTCGCCGGGACGACGGAGCTCGCCCTCGCGCGCACGCTCCCCGGCCCGCGGGACGGCCACGAGGTACGCCGGATGCTCAGCACCAGCGCCGTGATCCCCCTGGCCGCCACGTGGCACGCGCTGCGCGGGCACGTCGGGCACCGCGGTGCCCGGCCGTGGCGGGGTGCGCCCGAGCTCGTGCTCCTGGACCGCGACGGCACCCTCGTGGCGGACGTGCCGTACAACGCGGACCCCGACCTCGTGCAGCCGCTGCCGGGCGCAGGAGCGGCGTTGCAGCGGCTGCGCGACGCCGGGGTGCGCGTCGGGCTGGTGACGAACCAGTCCGGCGTCGCCCGCGGACTGCTGACGCCCGCACACGTCGACGCGGTCAACGCGCGCGTGGTCGACCTGCTCGGGCCGTTCGACACGGTCCAGGTCTGCCCGCACGGGCCCGCCGACGGCTGCGAGTGCCGCAAGCCCGCGCCCGGGATGGTGAAGGCCGCCTGTGCCGCGCTGGACGTGGACGTCCGGCGGTGCGTGGTGGTCGGGGACATCGGCGCCGACGTGCAGGCCGCTGAGGCGGCGGGCGCGGTCGGCGTGCTCGTCCCGGACGCCCGCACCCGCCCGGACGAGATGGCCGCGTCGCCGCTAGTCTGCCGCGACCTGGCGGCCGCCGTGGATCTCCTTCTGTCGGGGGTCTGGTGAGCACGCACACCCTGGTCGTCCGCCTCGACGCCGTCGGCGACGTCCTGCTCGCCGGCCCGGCGGTCCGCGCCCTCGCGGCCACCTCCGACCGGCTCACGCTGCTCGTCGGCCCGCAGGGCCAGCAGGCCGGTCGGCTGCTGCCCGGGGTGGACGAGGTCGTGGTCTGGCGGTGCCCGTGGGTCGACCCGGTGCCGCCCCCGGTGGACCCTGGCGACGTCCGCGAGCTCGTGCGACGACTCGCCGGGCTGCACGTCGACCGAGCCGTGGTGCTGACCTCCTTCCACCAGTCGCCGCTGCCCACCGCGCTGGTGCTGCGCCTGGGCGGCGTCCCGTGGGTAGCGGCCGAGAGCGAGGACTACCCCGGCTCCTTGCTGGACCTGCGGCACCACGTCGACGGGGACGTGCCGGAGGCCGAGCGCATGCTGTCACTCGCCACCGCCGCAGGCGGAGCGCTGCCCCCGGGCGACACCGGCTTGCTGGCGGTGCGCCGGCCGCTGCCCGACGTGGCAGGTGGGCTCCCGACCCGGCCCTACGCCGTGCTGCACCCGGGAACCTCGGTGCCGGCGCGTGCCTGGCCGACCGCGCGCTTCGCCGCCCTGGTCCCGCTGCTCCGGGCCCGAGGCTGGTCCGTCGTCGTGACGGGTGGCCCGGGCGAGAGGGAGCTGACCTCCCAGGTCGCCGGCAACGAGGCCGTTGACCTGGGAGGTCGCACCTCCCTCGCGGAGCTGGCCGCCGTGCTCGAGCGCGCAGCAGTCGTGGTGGCCGGCAACACCGGGCCGGCGCACCTCGCCGCAGCCGTGGGCACGCCGGTGGTCTCGCTGTTCGCCCCCACCGTGCCGGCCGCGCGGTGGGGGCCGTACGGCGTGCCCACGCGCCTGCTCGGCGACCAGCAGGCCGCGTGCCGCGACACCCGAGCTCGGACCTGCCCGGTGCCCGGGCACCCGTGCCTGGCCGGGGTGGACCCCCACGACGTCGCCGCCGCGGTCGGCTCGCTGGCGGGCGTGCCTCCCGCCGTCCTGGAGGAGGTGTCATGAGAGTCGCCCTCGTTTCCGAGCACGCGAACCCCCTCGCCGAGATCGGCGGCGTGGACGCGGGCGGGCAGAACGTGCACGTCGCCGCGCTCGCCGGCGGCCTGGCCGCAGCCGGCCACGAGGTTCGGGTCTTCACCCGCCGCGACACCGCCTCGGGGCCGGACGTCGTCGCGGCGCCGGAGGGGTACACGGTGGAGCTCGTCCCGGCTGGACCCCCGACCACGCTGGCCAAGGACGAGCTGCAGCCGCACATGCCGGCGTTCGCCGACCACCTCGCCGCTCGATGGTCGGCGGAGCCCTGCGACGTGGCGCACGCCCACTTCTGGATGAGCGGGCTGGCGACCCTGTCCGCGGCCCGCCGGGCCGACGTGCCCGTGGTGCTGACCTTCCACGCGCTCGGCAGCGTGAAGCGGCGGCAGCAGGGCCCCCGCGACACCAGCCCTCGCACGCGCATCCCGCTGGAACGGCGGCTGTGCCGCGACGTCGACCGCGTCATCGCGACGTGCACCGACGAGGTGCGTGAGCTGGAGGCGCTCGGGCTCCCGCCGAGCCGCGCCCGCGTCATCCCCTGCGGCGTCGACGTGACAGCCTTCCGGCCCACGCTCGCACCGCCGCGACAGCAGCCGCGGCTGCTGTGCGTCGGCCGGCTGGTGGAGCGCAAGGGCATCGGCAACGTCATCGAGGCGGTGGCCGCGCTGCCCGGCGTGGAGCTCGTGGTGGCGGGCGGTCCGCCGGCCAGCCGGGTCGACGAGGACCCGGAGGTCCTGCGGCTGCGCGGGATCGCCGAGGCGTGCGGCGTGAGCGACCGGGTGCGCCTCGTGGGCGCGGTCCCGCGACAACGGCTGCCAGGGGTGATGTCGTCCGCCGACGTGGTGGTGTCGGTCCCCTGGTACGAGCCGTTCGGCATCGTCCCGGTGGAGGCCATGGCGTGCGGCCGCCCGGTCGTCGGCTCGGCCGTCGGGGGTCTGCTCGACACGGTCGTGCCCGGCGTGACCGGCGAGCTCGTCCCGCCGCGACGCCCCGACTTGCTCGCGGCGTGCCTGCGCGAGCTGCTCGCGGACCCGGACCGGCGTTGCCGCTACGGCCAGGCCGGCCGGGCGCGGGCGGTGAGCCGCTACCGCTGGGAGCAGGTCGTGGCCGCCACCGAGTCGGTGTACGACGAGGTCGTGGCCGAGCGGATGGCGCCGGCCCGCGCGGAGCTGGCCCGATGAGCGCAGCCCGCCACCACCTCGACGAGCTGGTCGAGGCTGCGACGTCGTTCGGGGACGGCGTCGACCAGGCCCAGCTCTGGGGCGCGCGCCTGGCGACCGTGCTCGCCGACGGGGGACGGCTGCTCGCGGTCGGCAACGGCGGCAGCGCCGCGCAGGCGCAGCACCTGACCGCCGAGCTGGTGGGCCGCTTCCGGGCCGACCGCCCGCCGTACTCGGCGATCTGCCTCAGCGCGGAGACCTCCACGCTCACCGCGCTGTGCAACGACTACCCGCCGGAGGAGCTGTTCGCGCGCCAGGTGGAGGCGCACGGGCGACCTGGCGACGTGCTCGTCACGCTGTCCACCAGCGGTCGCAGCCCGAACGTCGTCGCGGCAGCACGCCGCGCCCAGGAGGCCGAGGTCGCCGTCTGGGCCCTCACCGGCCCGGCGCCGAACCGGCTCGCTGAGGTCGCGGACGAGGCGCTGTGCGTGCCCGCCACGAGCGCTGCGACCGTCCAGGAGCTGCACCTCGTGGCGCTGCACGTGCTGTGCGCGGCGTTCGACGAGGCGCTCGGCCTCGAGCCCCGACTGGAGGCCGTCTCATGAGCCGCCCCCTCGTCGTGGTCGGCGACACGCTGCTCGACCTGGACGTGGTCGGACGGGCCGACCGGCTCTCGCCGGACGCGCCCGTGCCGGTGCTGGAGGAGGCGACCGAGCAGGCCCGGCCCGGTGGCGCGGGGCTCGCGGCGTCGCTCGCGGCCGGCAGCGGACGGGAGGTCGTGCTGGTCACCGCGTTCGGCGACGACGAGGCCGGGCAGCGGGTGACCGCCGAGCTCGAGGGCGTGACGGTGGTGCGGCTGCCGTACGACGGCGACACCCCCGTGAAGCGCCGGCTGCGGGCCGACGGGCAGACGCTGCTGCGGCTCGACTCGGGCGGACAGGGGAAGGTCGGCCCGGCCCTGCCCGACGACGCCAGGGCGGCGCTGCGCAGTGCCGCAGCGGTGCTGGTCTCCGACTACGGACGCGGGGTGGCGGGGGGACCGGAGCTGCGCCTTGCGCTGGCGGCGGTGGCGGTCCCGGTGGTGTGGGACCCGCACCTGCGCGGACCCCGTCCGGTGCCCGGTGCCCGGCTGGTGACGCCAAACCGTCGGGAGGCGGCCGCGCTCAGCCGCACACCGCAGCCCCCGCAGGCCGGGCTGCTCGCCGCCGTGCACCAGGACGCGCGGGCGCTGAGGGAGCGCTGGTGGGCGCACGCCGTCGCCGTCACCCTCGGCGAGCGCGGGGCGCTGCTCGTGTACGGCGACGAGGTTCCTCAGCTCCTTCCGGCCGAGCCGGTCCACGGCAGCGACGCCTGCGGTGCCGGGGACTGCTTCGCCG
>JBKOVB010000005.1:0-9731 GCA_046723735.1 Actinomycetota bacterium
GGGAGAGCGGTGACAGCACCGGCGGGCCGCGCCGCAGCGTCAGCCGGCGCTGGAGAGGCGGGCGTTGTCGATGACGATGGCAGCCGGGCCCTCGATGAGCTTCAGCGTCGACAGCGCCGTCTCGCCGAACGCGCTCTTCACCGCCGACGACAGCGCCAGCACGCCGACGACCACACCGCCGTGACCGCGCAGCGGCATCGACAGGAACGTCGCCATGTCGGCGCCGTTCTCGAGCTCGTCCGGGTCGTCGACGAGGGTGCCCCCCGCCTCGGCGAGACGGACGTCGAGGGCTGATGCGTCGAGGGCGTTGCCACCGTACGACGACAGGCCGTCCGCCGCGGCGCGCAGGAACTCGTCGTAGTGGCTCCGGGCGGTCGGGGCGCCGACGGCCACGTAGGCGCGCTGCTCCGCGCCCAGCATGACGGCCGCGAGGTCGTAGCCCACGAAGCGCTGGAACACGCCGAGCAGCGCCGCCACCGAGGCCTCGAGCCCGTTCGCCGTCGCGGCGATCGCCATGACCGACTGGGCTACCGACGACTCGAACAGCTTGCGGTCGAGCAGGTCGCAGATGCGGGTCACGACGTCGTCCTGGGTCAGCTCCAGCACGTCGGGCGTGAGCCGCGGCCGGCCGCCGCGCGCGGTCGCCGCGGCCTCCAGGACCTCCTCGATCGCGCCGGCGAGCTCAGGCGCCTCGAAGTCCTTCGTGAGGTACCGGTCGACACCAGCCTGCCCGGCCCAGTAGCGGTCCGAGGCGGCGTCGAGCGAGGTCAGCATGATGACCGGGATGTCCGCGGTCTGCCAGTCGTCCTTGAGGACGCGGGCGGCGATGAACCCCGACACCGTAGGCATCTGCACGTCGAGCACGACGGCGTCCGGCTGGTGCTGGAACACCGCCTGCACGGCCTGGACGCCGTCCTCGACGGCGACCACCTCGTGCCCCTCCTTGGTCAGCACCGAGGTGACGATCCGACGCAGCGTGGGGCTGTCGTCCGCGATCACGATCGTGGCCACTACCTGCCCACCAGCCTTCGCACTGTCGAGACCAGCTCTTCCTGGTCGAACTCGTTCTTGAGCAGGTACGCCGAGCACCCGGCGTCCAGGCCGGCCTGCCGCGCGTGCTCTTCACCCCTGCTCGTCATGATGATGACAGGGACGTTCTCCCACCCCTTGGTACGCCGGATGGTGCGCGTGAGCGCGAAGCCGTCCATGCCGGGCATCTCGACGTCGGACAGGACGAGGTCGGCCGGGTCGTCCCGCAGCCGCGACGCTCCGTCGAGGCCGTCGACCGCCGTCTCGACCTGGTAGCCGGCGCCCTCCAGGATCACCCGCTCGAGCTCACGGACGCCGACGGAGTCCTCCACGACGAGTACCCGCGGCTTGCGCTGCCCTGGCGTCGAGGCCGCCTGCTGCTTGCGCGGCGCGGGTCCGGCGGCGACGAAGGCCGGTCCCCCGGTGGCCCGCTCCCCGAGCTCGCGCAGGTCCAGCAGGCAGACCACGCTCCCGTCGCCGTCGATGGTGGCGCCCGCCACGAACGGCACGCGGCCCAGGAAGGCGCCGAGGTCCTTCACGACCATCTCCGACTCTCCCTCGAGCCGGTCGACGGCCCAGGCGATCTGCGAGCCGTTGGTGTTGCGCACCACCAGCGCCGCGCGCGGGGCCTCGCCGGCTTCGCGCGTCAGGCCGAGTGCGGCGCCGAGGTCGAGCAGCGGAACCGAGACGCCGTGCCGCAGCACCACGGGGGCGCCGGCCAGCGTGTGGACCTCGGCGTCGCGCAGCGAGAGCGACTCGACGACCCCGGGTACGGGGACGGCGTAGCGCTCCCCCCCGACTCGTGCGACCAAGCAGCGCAGGACGCCGAGGGTGACCGGCAGGACCATCTGGAAGGTCGTGCCGGTGCCGCGCTCGGAGCGGATCTCGACCGAGCCGCCGAGGTCCTCCACGGCGCTGCGCACGACGTCGAGGCCCACGCCCCGACCCGACGTCTCGGTCACGGTGTCGCTGGTGCTGAACGCGGGCGTGAACAGCAGGCTCAGCAGGGCGCTGCCCGTCAGCGAACTGTCGGCCGTGATCATCCCGAGGCGCAGCGCCTTGTCGCGCACCGCCTCCTCGTCGACGCCAGCACCGTCGTCGGCGACCTCGATGACGACCGTGCCGCCGACGCTGCGGGCCGCGACGGTGACGACCGCCTGCGGGCGCTTGCCGACGGCCTCCCGGTCGGCCGGGGCCTCGCAGCCGTGGTCGACGGCGTTGATGACCAGGTGCTTGAGGGCATCGGCGATGCCGTCGAGGACTTGCTTGTCGAGCTCGACGTCCTCGCCGGAGGTCTCGAGCAGGACCTCCTTGCCGGTCGCCTGCGCGACGTCGCGCACGATGCGCGGCAGGGCGGCGAAGACCCGTCGTACCGGCACCATGGCGAGGCCCATCGCGCCGTCACGTACCAGCGCCATGCCGCTGCGGTGGCCTTCGACGAGCTCGCGCAGGCCGCGGGCCGTGGAGGTGATCTCGTCGGCCGCGCCGACGAGACGGTGCAGCGCGAGCGCGACGTCCGGCGGCAGCGCGGCGCCGTGCTGGTTCGTGGCGGCCCGCAGGGCGCCCACCCACCGGGCCTGCTCCGCGGCCATCGTCAGCAAGGTGCCGGTCGTCTGCTCCACGCGGCGCGCGCCGAGGTCCGCCTCGCCGACGGCGTCCAGCAGGTCGTACACCTTGGACGCCGCGACGCGGACGGAGTCCGACGACTGCCGTACCGAGACCACCTCGGGCTCGGGCTCGCCGAGGTCGGCGGGTTCCGGTTCGACCAGCGTCGGGACGGTCACGTGCTCCGCGCCGGCCACCGCGGCGGACAGCGCCTCCACGAGGGGCGCCAGGGCGCTGTCGTCGAGGGCGTCCTCGCCCGGCAGGGCGCGGCTGATGCCGTCGCACGCCGCGAGCAGCAGGTCCACGTGGTCCCTGCGCACCTCGAACCGCCCGTCGCGCAGCGCGCCGAGCAGGTCCTCCATGTTGTGGGCGACCTTGAGGACCCCTTCGAGGCCGAGCATCCGGGCCGAGCCCTTGACCGTGTGCGCGTCGCGGAAGAGCTGGGTCACCACCTGCCGCGGGCTGGCGTGCGTCTCCAGGGCGAGCAGCCCGGTCTGCAGCGACGCGAGCCTCTCCTCGACCTCCGCACGGAAGGTCGCGAGCAGCTCAGGATCGTCACCCCATGCCGGCATGCCTGGTCCTTCGTCCCTTTCGGCCCGGTCCTGAAGCCGTCAGCCCGTCTGGAACTGCGAGATGCTCGAGCGCAGCTCGGCGGCCAGCACGTTGAGCTGCGCGGCGGCCGCGGCCGCCTGGCGGGACCCGACGGCGTACTGCCTCGCCACGTCGCTCACCTGCGTCATGGCGCTCACCACCTGCTCCGACGCCGACCGCTGCTGCTGCGTGGCGATCGAGATCTCCTTGGCCGCGGTAGTGGTCTCGTCGACCATGCCGCTGATCCGCTCCAGGGCGTCGACGACGCCGCGCGCGAGCTCCGCGCCGTGGCGGACCTCCTTGGCGCCCTCCTCGGACGCGATGATCGTGCTGTTGGTCTCCGCCTGGATCTCCCCGACGATCGCCTGGATCTGCCCGGTGGACTCCTGGGCCCGCTCGGCCAGCTTGCGCACCTCGGAGGCGACGACCGCGAACCCCCGGCCGTGCTCACCGGCCCGCGCCGCCTCGATGGCCGCGTTCAGGGCCAGCAGGTTGGTCTGGTCGGCCAGGTCGTCGATGACGTCGAGGATGCGACCGATCTCGTGGCTCTTCTCCCCCAGGCTCAACGCCCGCGACGCAATCGAGTCCACCCGCACGGCGATGGTGTCCATGCTCTCCATGGAGACCGACACGGCGTGCCGGCCCTCCTCCGCGAAGCGCAGCGTCTCGGCCGCGAAACGGGCCACCGCCTCGCTGGTCTCGGCGATCTGCGCCGCGGTGGCGGCGAGCTCCTCGATGGTCGAGGTGGTCTCGGAGACGGCCGAGCTCTGCTCGGTCGCGGACGCGGCGTGCTCCTCCGCCGTCGCCAGCAGCTGCCCGGCGGACGTGGCGATCTGCTCGCCGCCGCCTCGCACCTGACCCACGAGGGTGCGCAGGTTCGCGAGGGTGGCGTTGAACGCCGTCCCGAGGGTGCCGAGCTGCGACGTCTCGTCGAGGTGCGCCTGCACGCCCAGGTCGCCGTGGGCCGCACGCTGCAGCACGGACGACAGCTCGGCGACGCGGGCCTCGAGCTCGGCGCGCTCGGCGCGGGCCTGTGCCCGCAGGTCCCACACGGCGCCTGACATGTTCGCGCTGAACCAGGCCACCAGCGGGAAGGTCGCGCCGACCAGGACGAGCATCGCGATCGAGCTCTTGTCCAGGGTGTGGGCGAGCGCGGAGGCGAGCAGGACCCCTGCGCTCGACGCCAGGCCGAACAGCGCCGCCTTCCACGCGGGCATCGAGACGGCGGCGAAGAGCACCACGCTGACGTAGCAGATCCAGAACGGGCCGCGGACGCCACCGGTGAGCGCCGAGCTGGCCGTGATCCAGACCATGTCGCTGATGAGCAGGAAGGCGCGGAAGGCGGCGATGTTCCGGGCCACCGCCGGGGACTGCGCGGCGAGCGCGGGGAGGAACGTCAGGAGCACGGCGATCGCTGCGCCGAACCCGGCCCAGGCGTACAGCGCGGTGATGTGCACGACCACGCCTGGACCCGCGGCGATCTGGTCCATCAGGGTGGCGGCCGCCACGCCGACGACGAGGCTGACCCACGTCATCACGGCGGCGACGCGGGCGAGGCGGACGGAGAAGTCCACGGGTGTTCCTCCTGGACTGGGGGGATGGGCCCTTATCCCGCGCGGCGTGCTCGGGGAAGGGAGACGGAGAGCCGGAACACGGCGTCGAGGTCGAGCACGCCGAAGGGGCCCTCCTCGTCGGTCACCTGGCCGGCGAGCAGGTCGGCGGCGGAGCCAGGGAGGTGGGCCAGCGCGGGCTCGACCTGCTCGGCGTCGAGCGCCCGGCTGCCCTGCACCCCCTCGGTGAGCAGCCCGACGGGTACGCCGTGGCGGTTGAGCACGACCAGCCGAGCCCGGCGGTCGAGATCGCCGCCGGCGGCGTCCAGCAGCGGGCGCAGGTCGAGGACGGAGAGCACGCGACCGCGCCAGTTGGCCACGCCGGCCAGCCAGGCGGGCAGGCCGGGCACCCTGGTCAGGGCAGGTGGACGCCCCACCTCGGCGACCGAGGCCATGGGCAGC
The DNA here is from genome assembly GCA_046723735.1 of Actinomycetota bacterium. Taxonomy (GTDB): domain Bacteria; phylum Actinomycetota; class Actinomycetes; order Mycobacteriales; family SCTD01; genus RYN-111. Next base: position 5,238 of record JBKOVB010000005.1, read on the forward strand.
GCGTAACGGGAGCCGCCCAGGCGGACGACGACGACCTCCTCGGACGCTGCGAGGGCAGCCTGCTGCTCTTCCACGCCTGGCTCATCGGCGCGTTCGGGGTCAAGGTGAAGCCCTCGGTTTGCGAGGCGCGGGCCACCGTGCGCCTGCAAGCGCCACCGCGGCTGCCGCCGCGCCGGCACCGGCGAGTAGGAAGCCCACGCCGCGCCCGCTGTTAGGGACGACCAGGTCGCCTGCCGAGGTCGTGCTGCCCAGCGCGAGCGCGATCACCAGCCAGAGCAGACCCGGTACGGCGGCGCCCAACGGCCTCCGGAGCACGCTGGCGCCCGCAAGCCCGACCGCCAGGTTGCCGACGACCGCGAGCGCCGCGGCGACGGGCAGCGGCCGGTCGAACGGCCGGGCCGCGACGAGGAACGCCTCCCAAAGCGCGAGCTCGACGGCCAGCACCAGCACGAGGGCGTAGGCCACGGCCGACCAGGTGCGCACCGCGGCAGCGTGCCACAGCGCGTGCTCAGCGCACGCGCGGCTCGCTCTCGGCACGCAGGTCGATGACGCCGGCCGCGCTCGACGGCGCCCTGTGAGCGGCCTCGAGCACGTCGGTGATCTCGTCGCCGATCAGCTCCTCGCGCTCGAGCAGGGCGTCGCGCAGCGCCTCGACGAGGTGGGTGTTGTCCTCCAGCAACGCCTTGGCGACGGCCTTCTGGCGCACCAGCAGCGCCTGCACCGCGGCCCGGCCCTCGCTGTCGGCCAGCACCCGCCCGACGATGTTGGTGTCGGACAGCGCGGCGTTCTGGACGGCGAGGAACGAGACCAGGCTGTCGTCCATGCCGTGTGCACCCACCATCTCGGCTGCCGCGTTGGTGGCGTAGAGCAGGTCGCCGCCCGGGCCCGTGGAGACGTCGCCGAAGAAGATCTCCTCGGCGCACTGCCCCCCGAAGGCGATCTGGATGAGGGCCAGCATCTCGGAGCGTGAGCGGGTGTAGACGTCGTCCCGGTCGCCGTGGGCCAGCAGGCCCAGCGACCCCTGACGCTTGATGATCGTGAGCACCTCAAGCCGCCGGTGGGGAGCGGTGAGCCAGGCCATGGTCGCGTGCCCTGCCTCGTGGGTGGCGATCAGCCGTCGCTCGTGGTCCGTGTACTCCACCGGCTGGCCCACCCCGACCTGGGTCGAGAGCCGCGCCCGCTCGACGTCCTGCCAGGTCATGGCGGTGTCGCCCCGTCGTACGGCGTTGACGAGGCCTTCGTCGAAGAGGTTCTGCAGGACGGCGGGTGTGAAGCCCGTAGTGATCGCAGCGAGCGCGTCGCGCCGGACGTCTTCGTCGAGCTCGGGGGCGTGCGCGCGGGTGCGCAGGAAGTGGTCGACCAGCGCACGGCGTCCCGACTTGGCCGGCAGCTCGAAGGACAGGCGCCGGTCGAAGCGGCCGGGCCGGAGCAGCGCGGGGTCGAGCGACGAGGCGCGGTTGGTGGCCGCGATGACCAGCACGTTGGCGGGCGCGACCGTCGGGCGGCGCAGCTGACGGTGCAGGGGCAGCAGGAGGTTGAGGCGGTCGACGAACCAGCCGACCAGCCGGGCCGACCCGGTCGGCGTGTCGAACGACTGCATCTGCACGAGCAGCTCGTTGACGATGGAGGAGGTGTCGCCGCCGCCCATGAAACCGTTCACGACCGGGGCCGCCGCGGCCAGCGTCGGCAGGCACGTGGTCCCGGAGCAGCCCGCCAGCTCCAGCGGCGTCATGGCTGTGCTCACCCCCGGCCGGGCGGCGGCGACGACGTCGAGCTCCTCGATGAAGGCGATGGCACCGCCTTCCTTGCGGGCGGCCTTGCGGAGGGCCTTGAAGAAGCTGCGGATCTTCTTGGCGCTCTGCCCCTGCCAGACGGTCTGGAAGGACGTGCCGCTCACGAAGAGGAAGGGCACTCCGGCCTCTGCCGCCATGGCCCGCGCGAGGTGCGTCTTGCCGGTGCCGGGCGGGCCCTCGAACAGCAGGCCGCGCCGCGGCCGGCCGCCCATGCCCTCGGAGAAGGTGCGGTGCGCCAGGAAGAGGTTGAGGGTGCGGACGACCTCCTCCTTGACCGGGTCGATGCCGACCACGTCCGCGAGACGCGTGTCGAGCTGGTCCGGTCGGTAGACGACGTGCGGCGAGCGCCCCGTCAGGAGCGTCTGGCCGACCGCGAGGCCGGCGAGCAGCACGAAGAAGGCGATCATCGTGAGGAGGAACGGGTCCACCGAGGGCAGCGGCAGGAAGCTGTCACCCGGGCCCATCGTGAGCCGGCGCAGCGCCACGACCCACACCACGGCCGCGACCCACCCGAGCAGCCGGCGCCACCTGCCCAGCCGCAGGACCTCCCGGCTGCGCCCGACGTCGGCGTCCCGTAGCCGCAGGATCTCCTCGCCGGTGGAGTCGAGCAGCCCCTTCAGGGACAGGTCGTCGGGCTGGGCCACGGGTCACCCCTTGGGGACTCGGAGAGTGGTTCGCCCTGTCAACTGTGCGGCCCGGTCACGCTCCGTGACCAGGTTTCAGGCGCTATATCACCCCGTTGGCCTATCCAGTCGTCACGCCACGCCGTCGAAAAGATCTGTTTCGCGCTCCGTCGGCCGAGCCCCGCGCGCCAGCGAGAAGTACTCCACCCCCAGGGCGGTCTGCCCCAGGTTGTCGGACAGCGCGAAGAACGGGCCGTCCACCTGGATCTGGGTGGCGTGCGCGCGCATCGCGTCCAGCTTGCGCTGGAGGTACGCCGACCCGTCGACCTCCGTGGTCACCACCTCGTCGGGCGTCACGAAGGGCAGGTCGTCTGCGGAGTCGACGCCGAAGAAGTTCTCGACGCCCTGCTCCTTGAGCATGTCGATGCCCTGCTGCATGACGCTCTTCGGGAACGCCGTGTAGTACAGCTTGCTCGGCGTCCAGGGGTCGCCCGCCTCCGGGGCGTACGACGGGTCGCCGGCCTTCTCGAACGCCATGACCGCCACGCGGTGCGCCTGGATGTGATCGGGGTGTCCGTAGTTGCCGTTCTCGTCGTACGTGACCAGGACCTGCGGGCGCGTCTCGCGCACCACCGCGACGAGGGCGCGGGCGGCCTCCTCGAGGTCGGCCTGCCAGAAGGCGTCGGGCCGCTCGTTCTGCGGCGTGCCCATCATGCCGCTGTCCCGGAACCGCCCCGGACCGCCGAGGTAGCGGTGGTCAGTCACCCCCAGGGCGTCGCACGCCTTGGCCAGCTCGTCGATCCGGTAGCGGCCCAGGCCGTCCTCCTTGTCGGAGGCGAGGTGCTCGAGCTCGGGGACGAGGATCTCGCCCTCCTCGCCGAGCGTGCAGGTCACGAGCGTCACCTGGGCACCCTCGGCGGCGTACTTGGCCATCGTGGCGCCGGTCCCGATCGACTCGTCGTCGGGGTGGGCGTGGACGAGGAGCAGCCGGCGATCAGTCATGGGCCGAGACTAGGGCGAGCACGACCGGTCAGTTCAGCGCCGGGTCCGGCGGGTAGGTCGCCACGAGCGACAGCGGCATGCCCTGGCGGCGAAGGACGTCGCGCCAGAGGTGGTTCGGCGTCGCGGTGAAGCAGTCGCTCGGGAGCGCCTCGCAGACCCACCAGGCACCCTGCTCGACCTCCTCCTCCAGCTGCCCGGGCGACCAGCCGGCGTACCCCGCGAAGACCCGCACCTCCTCCACGGCGTCCGCGGCGTCCAGGTCCAGGTCGACCGTGCCCAGCCACGGCGCGCCTGGCACCACGGCGTATGACGGGTCCTCGGGCGCGCCGGATCGCAGGTGTGCCAGGCAGATCGCCGCAGAGGGCTGCACCGGGCCGCCCACGAACACGCTGGCCGGCTCAGGAGCGAGCAGCGACCAGCTGGGGAGCAGCTCGGAGAGGGGAGCGTGCGAGGGACGGTTGACGACCACGCCGAGCGCGCCGTCCTCGTCGTCGTGCTGCAGCACCTGCACGACGGTGCGGGCGAAGCTGTCCTCGGTCAGCAGCGGCGTGGCCACGAGCAGGTGCCCGGCCCAGCTGCTGCCCACCGCGTTCCCCCTCCGCTAGCCCTGTGCGGCCTTCGCGCGCTGGCCGCGGTTCTTCTGCCGGTCGTGCGCCGACAGCGCCACCTTGCGCATCCTCACGATGTCCGGCGTCACCTCCACGCACTCGTCCTCGCGGCAGAACTCCAGCGCCTGCTCGAGGGACAGCACCTTGTGCGGGATGAGCGGCACCAGCACGTCACCCGTCGACGAGCGCATGTTGGTGAGCTTCTTCTCCTTGGTGGGGTTGACGTCCATGTCGTCCGACCGGGAGTTCTCGCCCACGATCATGCCTTCGTACACCTCGGTGCCGGGACCGACGAACATCGTCCCGCGCTCCTGCAGGTTCGCCAGGGCGAAGCCGGTGGTGGCGCCGGAGCGGTCGGCGACGAGCGAGCCGGTCGGGCGGGTGCGGATCTCGCCGTGCCAGGGCTCGTAGCGCTCGTGGACGTGGTGCAGCAGCCCGGTGCCGCGGGTCTCGGTGAGGAACTCGGTC
>JBKOVB010000040.1:0-45436 GCA_046723735.1 Actinomycetota bacterium
CGCATGTACCGCGCCAGCACCACGAGCCCGGTGCCCTCCGCGAGCTCCAGGATCCGTGCGTCGTCCTTGGGGTCCACGCGGTGGAACGGCAGGCCGTACCCCTCCACCAGCCCGCGGAAGTCGTCGTGGTTGCTCACCACCCCGACGATGTCGGCGGGCAGCCGGCCGGCCGACCGCCGGTAGAGCAGGTCGTGCAGGCAGTGCCCCTGCTTGCTCACGAGGACGAGCACCTTCTCGCGCACGCCCAGGTCGTGCAGCTGCCACTCCATGCCGAACTCAGCGGCCAGCGGAGGGAAGGCGTCGTAGAGGTCGTGCTGCCCGTCGACGTGCACGCGCATGAAGAACCGGCCGGTGTCGGGGTCGCCGTACTGCTGGCTGTCCACGATGTTGGCGCCGTGCCGCGCGAGCAAGCCGGTCACCGCGTACACGATGCCCACGCGGTCCGGGCACGACAGGGTCAGGACGAGATCCACAGGCCGACACGGTACGGCGGGCAGCGCGCGCCCTCGCACCCGTAACCCCTTCGCGCTCCCCGCCGGCCTCGTCGTAGGTTGAGCCCCAGCCCCTGACCCGCGCCGGCTCGGAGGATCCTCCATGGCTGCTGTCGTCTCGGCGCGCGGACTGGTCAAGACCTACCCCGGGCGCAAGGGCGTGGTGCGTGCGCTCGACGGCCTCCACCTCGAGGTCGAGGAGGGCACCGTCCTCGGGCTGCTCGGCCCGAACGGAGCCGGCAAGACCACCGCCGTACGGATCCTCGCCACCCTGCTGCAGCCCGACGCGGGCACCGCATGGGTCGCCGGCGTCGACGTGCTGCGCCACCCGGCTCAGGTACGGGAGCGCATCGGGCTGTCCGGGCAGTTCGCCGCGGTGGACGAGTACCTCACCGGCTTCGAGAACCTCGTGATGGTCGGACGGCTCTACAAGCTGCCGCGCGCCCGCGCGAAGCAGCGCGCCAACGAGCTGCTCGAGGTGTTCGACCTGACGGAGGCGGCCCATCGCTCGGTGAAGGGCTACTCCGGCGGCATGCGCCGACGGCTGGACCTCGCCGCCGCCCTCGTCGCCTCGCCACCGGTGCTGTTCCTCGACGAGCCGACCACCGGCCTCGACCCCCGTAGCCGCAACGGCATGTGGGAGGTGATCCGCGACCTCGTGCGCGGCGGCACGACCTTGCTGCTGACGACGCAGTACCTCGAGGAGGCGGACCGGCTTGCCGACGAGGTCCTCGTCATCGACCACGGCCACGCCATTGCCCGGGGCACCCCCGACGACCTGAAGAAGCAGGTCGGCGGCGAGCGCGTCGAGCTCGTCCTCGTCGACCCTGCCGACACGACGACGGCGACCCGCCTGCTGTCCGAGGTCGGCAACGCGGAGTGCACGGTGGACAACGACGGTCGCAGCCTCAGCGTCCCGGTCGACGGAGGGGTCGCCGACCTGCACCGCGTCCTGAACGGGCTCGCGGACGCGGGTGTCGAGGTCACCGACCTGGGGTTGCGCCGACCGACGCTGGACGACGCGTTCCTCACGCTGACCGGGCACGAGACCGAGGGAGACGCCCCGTGAGCAGCCTGGCCGGCGTCCTGAGCGACAGCCTGGTGATCCTGCGGCGCAACCTCGTCAAGGTGCTCCGCGTCCCGGACATCCTGGTGTTCTCGACGATCTCCCCGATCATGTTCGTGCTGCTGTTCGCCTACGTCTTCGGCGGTGCGATCGCGCTGCACGGCGGCACGACGTACCGGGAGTTCCTCATCGCCGGGATCTTCGTGCAGACCGTCGTGTTCGGCTCCACCTTCACGGGGGCGAGCATCGCCGACGACATGCAGAAGGGCGTCATCGACCGCTTCAAGTCGCTGCCGATGTCGCGGTCGGCGGTCCTTGTGGGGCGCACGCTCGGTGACGTCGGCATCAACGTCGTCAGCCTCGCGGTGATGACCGTGACCGGCGTGCTCGTGGGCTGGCGGATCCACAACTCGCTGCTCGAAGCCGTCGCCGCGTTCGCGCTGATCCTCTTCTTCGCGTTCACGTTCTCGTGGGTGATGGCCTACGTCGGCCTGCTCGTGAAGATCCCGGAGGTCGTGAACAACGCGGCCTTCGTCGTGATCTTCCCGCTCACCTTCGTGGCCAACACGTTCGTGCCGCTGGAGACCCTGCCGGCGCCGCTGCGCGTGTTCGCCGAGTGGAACCCGGTGTCCGCGGTGACGGCCGCCGCGAGGGACCTGTTCGGCAACAAGGCCGGGGTCGTCATCACGTCGGACGCGTGGCCCCTGCAGCACCCGGTGCTGTACACGCTCCTCGCCGGGATCGCGATCCTGGTGGTGTTCGTGCCGCTGTCGGTGCGCCAGTACGAGCACGCTGCGACGAAGTAGCCGCCGGCGCAGGAGCACGCAGAGCATCCTCCTGGTGACTCAACTGGTCTTTTGGGGCGGACTTCACCGGCATAGCCTCCGACCTACTGACAAGGGGAGGCGCACATGTTCACTCGTGTCGTCAGCTTCGCGAACGCCCAGCACATCGACGCCGGCATCGACTACGTCCGCGACACCGTCAACTCGGTGCTCCACCAGCAGAAGGGCTTCGCGGGAACGGTCGCCAGTGCCGACCGGGCCGGCGGCGTCTTCGGTGTCATGACCCGCTGGGAGACCGAAGCGGATCGGGACGCGAGCGAGAGCGCGCTTCTCAAGGTGCGCTCGGAGGGCCAGAAGGTCATCGGTGGCACGCTGAACGTCGAGTACTTCGAGGAAGTGCTGTTCGAGCTCGTGGGCGGGCCGCCTCGCGTCGGCGCCAACCTGCTCGTCACCCGCGTCACCATGGACCCGGCCAGGGCCGACGAGAGCATCCAGTACTTCGCGCGCGAGGTGCTGCCCGAGATCAAGAAGGGCTCGGGACTGCTGTTCGTCCGGCAGCTGGTCAACCGGCAGACGGGCGACGCCCTCGTCGGCACCGGCTGGACCGACGTCGCCGCGATGCAGGCGGCGGTCGAGGCGGCCGAGACCCGCCAGCGCAACACGCCCGACATGCCGGTCACGATCGTCGACCGGAGCCAGCGCGAGATCGTCTTCGTCGACCAGCCCTAGGCGCCGTCATGACCAAGGTTTCGCGCCTCGCCGTCGCCGCCGCCCTTCTGCTTCCCCTGACGGCCACCGGGACGGCCTCAGCAGCGACGACGGCCACAGGCACCGTCTTCTTCCCCAACCCCGTCCAGCAGCTGGGCGACGAGTCGCTCACCGACCAGAAGGACGCCGACTACCCGGCGCTCCAGCCGGCCTACCGCCAGGTCACGCTCACCGACCTCGACGGCTCGGGCTTCCTGCGCGGCACCTACGTGACGGTCAAGAGCGCGACCGGCAAGGCCGCGCGCGCCGTGGACAGCGCCTTCCCGCCGTACCACCGGGACGCCGACCAGTTCGAGCAGGTGATGGGCTACTTCTGGGTCACCACCGCACAGCACTACCTGCAGCACCTCGGGTTCGGGTCGACGCTGCGACCCGTCAACCAGCGGCAGATCCAGCTGCGCATCGACCAGTTCGGCGGCGACAACTCCTTCTTCCGCGACGACAAGGCGAACATCACCCTCGGCAAGGGCGGGGTGGACGACGCGGAGGACGCCGAGGTGATCGTCCACGAGTACGGCCACTCCGTGCAGGACGCCCAGGTGCCGGGCTTCGGCACGAACCTGGAGTCCGGGGCGATCGGTGAGGGGTTCAGCGACTACCTCGCGGTGGCCGTGACGAGCTGGGCCACCGGCGTCCCGACGCTGACCCCCGAGGCCTGCGTGGCGGACTGGGACTCGGTGTCCTACACGAGCTCGGTGCCGCACTGCCTGCGCCGGATCGACGGGACGAAGCACTACCCGGAGGACCTCGTCGGCGAGGTGCACGCGGACGGCGAGATCTGGTCGCGGGCGCTGTGGGACATCCGGCAGGCGCTCGGCGACACCCGGGCCAGCACGCTGATCGTCGAGGCGCAGTTCTCGTTCGCGCCGGACACGTCGTTCCGCGCCGCCGCGACCGCGACCGTGGCCGCGGCCCAGCGGCTGTACGGCGCCGGGGCGGCCTCGGCGGTCACGAGCGCCTTCTCCGCCCGCGGCATCCTGTAGCGCCCTCGGGTTGCACTCGGGACGCGTCGGGACCCGGGCTGGGCCGCAGGGCTCCCGCACGCACCCCGGAGGTGACCCGTGGCTGGAGCACGTCGCACCGGCACGCTGATCGCGATCAACCTCGCGACGTTCATGCTGCTGCTCGACGTCACGATCGTGCAGGTCGCGCTGCCGTCCATCGGCCGTGAGTTCGGCACCGGCCTGGACGGTCTGCAGTGGACCATCGACGCCTACGTCCTACCCCTCGCGGCGCTGGTGGTGACGTTCGGCACGCTGGCGGACCGATGGGGTCGCCGGATGGTGTTCCTCCTCGGTCTCACAGGCTTCACGCTGGCCTCAGTCGCCTGCGGCGCCTCGTCCACCGCGACGGCGCTCGACCTGTCCCGCGCCGTCCAGGGACTGGCCGGCGCCGCCGTCTTCGCGACCACCCTGGCGCTGATCGGGCAGGAGTTCTCGGGACCGGCCCGGGCCCGTGCCGTGGTCGTGTGGGGCGCCACCGTGGGCGCTGCCGTCGCCACCGGGCCGCTCATCGGCGGACTGATCACGGACGGCGCCGGGTGGCGGTGGATCTTCCTCGTCAACGCGCCCCTGGGCGTGCTCACGATCGTGCTCACCCTGCGCTTCGTGGGCGAGGGTGTCGACACCACGCACCGACCTGTCGACGTCCCGGGCGTCCTCACGCTCACCGGAGGTCTGGCACTGGTCACCGCAGGGCTGCTGCGCGGGTCGGCAGCCGAGTGGCACACCAGCGGCCCGGTGGTCGCGGTGATCCTCGGCGTCGCGCTGCTCGTGGCCTTCGGCCTTCTCCAGCGCCGGGACGGCGCGATGATCGACCGGACGCTCTACCGCAGCCGCCCGTTCGTGGGGCTCTCGCTGGCCACCCTGGCCCTCGGGGCGGGCATGTTCGCGATGCTGCTGTTCCTCAACGTCTTCCTGCAGAACGTGCTCGGCAGCTCACCCCTCGACGCCGGCCTGCGGCTGCTGCCGCTGAGCGTGCCCGTCCTCGTGGTGCCGATCGTCGGACGGCGCGTCGGGCTGCCCGTCATCTCGGGGCGCATCGTCGGCGTGGGCCTGCTGGTGGGTGCGACCGGCCTGGCCCTCATGCTCGCCGCCGACGCCACCACGTCGTGGGTGCGGCTGGTTCCGGGGCTGGTGCTGGCCGGCACCGGGATCGGCCTTGCGAACCCGGCCATCGCGGCCACCGCCCTCGCGGTGGTGCCGCCGACGCGCACCGGCCTCGCCTCTGGGGTGAGCAGCGCCTGCAGGCTCGTCGGCATCACGCTCGGGATCGCGGCGCTCGGCGCCGTCCTTCGGCTCGGGATCTCCGCCGGGCTGCCCGACCACGACCCGCGGCTGGCGCTCGCCCCTGTCCACGAGCGCGTGGTGTCGCTGGTGGCCGACGGGCAGCTGCAGGCGGCCGGCAAGGTGTCCGGCCGTCCGTCAGCCGTGGTGACGGCGTACGACGAGGGCCTGCACCTCACGCTGCTGGCAGGCACCGCGACGCTGCTCCTCGGAGCGTTGGCGGCCTTCACCATGGTCGGGAGGCCTGCCTTCGCCGCACCCGCGATGGCGCCCGTCGCGGAGGGCGCTCCCGCCTGAAGCGCGCCGTGCCCCGGCCGACGCTGGCCTACGCCTGCCCGGTGCCGACGAGGTCCTCGAGGACCGGGACGAGAAGCCGCTCGAGGTCCTCGGGCGAGGCGTTCGCGAGGGCGGGGATCTGCAGCACGTAGCGCCCGAGCGTCAGCCCGATCATCGTGGAGCCGAGCAGGGCCGCGCGCAGCTCGCCGTCGGGCCCGCCGATCGTGCGCGCGACCGCCGCCTGCGTCTCGCACATCACCTCGTCGCGGACCACGTCCCGTGCGGTGTCGTGCGTCAGGCAGTTGCGCAGCAGGGCGAGCGCGGCATCCCGGGCCACGGGGTCCTCGAAGGTGCGGAACACGTCCTCCAGCGCGGTGTGCGCGAGATCACCGCGCTCTGCCGTGGCAATTCGCTTGCGGTCGACGTGCCAGCGCGCAGAGGCTGCGAAGAGCTGCTCCTTGCAGCCGAAGTGCTGCATCACCAGCGCCGGGTCCACCCCGGCGCGTGCGGCCACGCCGCGGATGGTCGCCTTCTCGAACCCGAGCTCGGCGAACAGCTCGCGGGCGGCGTCGAGGATCGCGGCCTCCGAACGGCGACGGCGGGCCTCACGGCTCAGCGGGGCCTCCGCCGTCTCGCCGGGACTGTCGGACCCGGCAGGAATGCTGGGCGATGTCACGCACTTCACTCTACAGGTGTAGAGCGACGCTTCCGACGGCCTCTAGGCTCGTTGCGACCCCACCACGAAGGACTTTCCATGACCCTCGTCGACGAGGGACCGGCCACCACCCTCGAGGCCGTCCCCGACACCCACGTCCGGCACGCGAGCGGGCGGCACGTCCACAAGACGCTCGTGCTCGTCACCGTCGCGATCGCGCAGCTCATGGTGGTGCTCGACGCGACCATCGTGAACGTCGCGCTCACCCATATCGCTGCGGGCCTGGACGTGCGCAGCACGGGCGACCTGTCCTGGGTCGTGACGGGCTACGCGCTCACCTTCGGCGGCTTCCTGCTGCTGGGCGGCAAGCTCGCCGACCGGTTGGGCCGGCGCAACATCTTCATGGTCGGCGCGGTGCTGTTCGCGGTGGCCTCGTTCGTCGGCGGCGTCTCCGAGCACCTCGGCACGCTCATCGCGGCCCGCACGGTGCAGGGCGCCGGCGGGGCGCTGATGTCGCCCGCCGCCCTGTCGATCCTCACTGTCGTTTTCGAGGAGGGCGAGGAGCGCAACCGGGCCCTGGGCGTGTGGGCCACCATCACCGCGGCAGGCGCGGCCACCGGCCTGCTGCTGGGCGGCGTGCTCACCGAGTACGCCTCGTGGCGCTGGGTGTTCTTCGTCAACGTGCCGGTCGCGGCGCTCGCCGTCATCAGCGCGCTGCGCTTCATCCCGGAGAGCAAGGACGAGCGCGCGCAGGGCTTCGACATCCCCGGCGCGCTGTTCGTCACCGGCGGTCTCATGTCCCTCGTCTACGCGCTCGTCAAGGGCAACGACTACGGCTGGACCGACTTCAAGACGATCTGGTGGTTCGGCCTCGCCGCCCTGCTGCTCGTCGCCTTCCTCCAGGTGCAGGTGGTGAGCGACAACCCGCTCATCCCGGTCAAGCTGCTGCGCCACCGCAACGTGGTGGGAGCCGACCTGGGTGGCCTGTTCATCGGCGCCGGCATCTTCGCGATCTTCTTCTTCATGGTGCTGTGGATGCAGCAGATCAACGGCTGGAGCCCGGTCCACGCCGGTGTCGCCTTCCTGCCCATGCCGTTCTGCATCGGGCTCAGCGCGGGGGTGTCGTCCCGGCTGCTGGGGCGCCTCGGGCCGCGGCCGCTGCTGCTCGTGGGTCCCCTCGTCGTCGCCGGCGGCCTGCTCAGCCTCGGCCTCCGGATCGAGCCGGGCTCGTCGTACTGGACCGTCGTCCTGCCCTCGCTCCTGGCGGTCGCGCTCGGCATGGGCATGACCTTCGTGTCCATGGTCAGCAGCGCGGTCGCGGGCGTCGAGCACGAGGACGCGGGCATGGCGTCCGCGATGCTCAACGCCGGCCAGCAGGTTGGTGGCGCCATCGGCCTCGCGGCCCTGACCGCGGTCAGCACCGCGCACACCGACGGTCTGTTCCCGGGCGGCTCGAAGGCGGCGCAAGGCGTGGTGCAGCTGCACAACCTGCACCAGCAGGTGCCCCCGACGCTGCTCGCGAAGGCCTACGACACGCTGGTCTCGGGCTGGGGGCTCGGGTTCGTGGTAGGCGCCTGCTTCATCCTGGCCGGCGCGGCGGTGATGAGGGCGCTCATCCGCCTGAGCCGCCAGGACGCGAAGGCCGCCATCCAGGAGGCCGTGGCCGGCGGCTGAGTCAGAGAGCTACGACGGGGCGCCGGGCGGGACGAACGGGAGCCCGCGCGGCGCCCCGTCGCGCAGCAGCCGGACGATCGCGTCGGTGTCGAGGTGCTCGGCCACCAGGTCGCCCAGGACGTCGAGCCGCTCCTGGCGCACGTCCGCGAACGCCCGGTCCCCCGGCACCCACTCCCGCCCCCGGGCCGCGGCCACCTCCCCGAGGAAGGCACGCCGGAACGCGTCGCTCTCGAGCGCCCCGTGCCACACGGTCCCGAACACGTTCCCCACCCGGGTCCCGTCGAGGAACGGCTCGCCGCCGTCGACCGCGATGCGTCCGTGGTGGATCTCGTACGCCGTGGTCACCGGCGCCCCTCGCCACTCCCCCGTCGGCCTCGCGAGCACCTTGTCGACCCCGAACACCGTCCGCACCGGCAGCCGCCCCAGACCTGTCACCGAGCCGGTCCCGGACTCCACGTCGTCGACGATCGCCGTACCCAGCATCTGGAAACCGCCGCACACGCCGAGCACCACACCCTCGTGGCGCGCCAGCGCCACGTCCAGCCCGCGTGACCGCAGCCAGGCGAGGTCGGCCACCGTCTGCCGAGTCCCGGGCAGCACCACGAGGTCGGCGTCCGCGAGCTCCGCGGGCGTCGTTGCGTAGCGCACCAGCACCCCCGGCTCGCTGCGCAGGGCGTCGAGGTCGGTCCAGTTCGACAGCCGCGGCAGCCGCACGACGCTGACGCGCAGCACGTCGCGCCCGACCGGTGGCAGGGCCACCACCGCCCGGTCGAGACCCAGCGAGTCCTCCACGTCGAGCTCCAGCCCGTCGGTCCAGGGCAGAACGCCGTACGTCGGGCGGCCGGTCAGCTCCTCGAGCATCGCCAGCCCGGGACGAAGCAAGGCTTCGTCGCCGCGGAACTTGTTGACGACGAAGCCCGCCACGAGGGCCTGGTCCTCGGGCGAGAGCAGGGCGAGCGTCCCGAAAAGCCCGGCGAAGACACCGCCCGGGTTGATGTCACCGACGACGATCACGGGCACGTTCGCGGCGCGGGCCAGCCCCAGGTTGGCGATGTCGGTGGCCCGCAGGTTGATCTCGGCCGGCGAGCCCGCGCCCTCGCACACGACGACGTCGAAGCGCCGCCGCAGGTCGGCGAGGCACTCGAGCGCCACGTCGAGCAGGGCGGCCGCGTGGTCGCGGTACGACAGCGCGCTCACGTCGGCGAAGGGCTTGCCGAGCAGCACCACCTGGGCGTTCCGGTCGCTGCCCGGCTTGAGGAGCACGGGGTTCATCGCGGCCTCCGGCTCGACCCCGGCAGCCGCGGCCTGCATCGCCTGGGCGCGCCCGATCTCCGCCCCGTCGCGGGTCACTGCGGAGTTGAGCGACATGTTCTGCGCCTTGAACGGCGCGACCGCGACGCCCTGCCGCGCGAGCCACCGGCACAGCCCCGCGGTCAGCACCGATTTCCCGGCGTCTGACGTGGTGCCGGCGACGAGCAGCGCGCCCTTCACGACCGAGCCGCCCGTACCGCCACCGCCAACGCGCCGGCGGCCAGCGCGACACCGGCTGACAGCCGTGCCGCCCGGACCACGTCCGCGACGTCGGGCGCCGGGCCCGAGCCGAGCAGCGGCCGGTCCTCTGCCCGTCCCTCGTAAGCCAGCCTCCCGCCCAGCGTCCGTCCCAGCGCCCCGGCGAACGCCGCCTCGACCTGCCCGGCGTTGGGCGAGGGATGCTTGCCGCCATCCCGCCGTACTGCTCGCAGCACCGCCGCCGGCCTGCCACCCACCAGCGGCGCGCAGGCCGCGGTGAGCAGCGCCGCCAGCCGCGCCGGCAGCAGGTTGGCCGCGTCGTCGAGGCGGGCCGCCGCCCAGCCGAAGCGGGCGTACCGCGGGCTGCGGTGCCCGACCATCGCGTCGAGGGTGTTCACAGCGCGGTAGCCGAGCAGGCCCGGTACGCCGGCGACGGCTCCCCAGAACAGCGGTGCCACCACGGCGTCGGAGGTGTTCTCCGCGACCGACTCGACGGTCGCGCGGGCCAGCCCGTCCACGTCGAGCCCGTGCGGGTCGCGCCCGCACAGGTGCGGCAGCCGCGCCCGGGCGGCGTCGAGGTCGGACGACGCGAGCGACGCGTGCAGCGCCGTCGCCTCGTGGCACAAGGTGGTGCCGCCGACGACCGCCCAGGTAGCGGCAGCCGTGAGGGCCGTCGTGGCGAGCGGTCCTCGCGCGGCCCGGGCCGCGACCGACCCCGCAGCCACCGTGCCGCCCACGAGCGCCGCGGTGTAGAGCACGCCGGCGCTGCGCGTGTCGCGGTACGCGACCCGCTCGAGCTGACCGGCGACGCGCCCGAAGGCCGCCACCGGGTGGCCGCGGCGCGGGTCGGCGAGCAGCGCGTCGAGTCCGAGACCGAGTGCCAGGCCCGCGGCGCTGCCGAGCGCCCGAGGGCTACGCGCCACCCGGGCTGTCGCTCGGGACAACCGGCGAGGACTCCTGCGCGCTGTCCGCCGCAGGCGGCGCGGGAGCGACCTCGGGCGCTGCCAGCTCCACGGGGGCCACCGACTCCTGCGACCTGTCAGCGTCCGATGTCGCCGGGGCGCCCGCGGGGGCCACCGACTCCTGCGACCTGTCAGCGTCCGATGTCGCCGGGGCGCCCGCGGGGGCCGCCGACTCCTGCGAGCTGTCAGCGTCCGGCGTCGCCGAAATGTCCTCGGAGGCTGACACCTCGGCAGGGGCGGCACCCGCGTCGCGCTGCTCGCGCCGGTCCCGGTCACGTCCACGGTTGCGTCGGCTCTTCGGCGGCCGCGGCGTGCGATCGCCGGCGAGGTCCCTCAGGGGGACCGTCATGTCCATCGCGCCGGCCAGCGCGTACTCCTGCACGAGCAGCTCGATCCGCGGCCGGTCCTCGTCGGAGGCGTTCGGGAGCTTCTCCTCCGCCATGGCCCGCAGGTCGGAGAGGCGGGTCAGCCGCTGCTGCGGCGTGTCGCCCGGATGGGTCAGCAGGACGGCGTGGGCCACGCAGGTCGCCGTACCGGAGACGGACGTGACCGCCTCGCGGACCAGCGCGAGGTCAGCCAGGCACGGCGCGCAGTAGGTGCTCATGGGCGACCACGTTAGCCAGCCGCGAACGCGCAGAACTCGTTGCCCTCCGGGTCGGCCATGACGGTCCAGCGGATCTCGTCGTCCTTCGCGCGTACGACGGAGGCACCGGCAGCGACGAGATCGTCCAGCGAGGCGTCCTGGAGCGTGACGTCCCAGTGCACCCGGTTCTTGACGGTCTTGGGCTCCGGCACCGGGTTGAAGACCCAGTAGGCCCACGGGAACCCGGCCGCGCCCTCGACCCAGGCGAACGACTCCCCCTCCCGCTGTCCCACGGTCCCGCCCGTCCGTGCGGCCCACCACGTGGCCATCCGCAACGGGTCCGCGCTGTCCACCACGAGCTCGAACGGCCCCGGCGAGGCGCCCTCGCGCGGCCCGAACGCGCAGAAGACCAGCCCGTCGGGGTCGGCCAGGACCCTCCAGCGCTCATGCTCCGACACGACGGGCACCCCAGGCAGGGAGGGGTCGTCGAACCGGACGTCCAGGTGCACGCGGTTCTTCACCGTCTGCGGCTCCGGCACGGCGCTGACCCAGATCGTCTGCTCAGGACGGTCGCCCACCAGTCGGTGGTCGCCGTCCTCCAACAGCTCGTCCCTCAGCCCGAGCACGCCGGCCCAGAAGGGGGCGACGACGTCGGCGCGGTTGGCGTCCAGGGACAGGTCCTTGAAGACGAGGTCCACCATGAGCAGACGCTAAGCCGCGCCACCGACACGCGCGAGCGCCCGCTCGCCGTCGCGGCGAGCGGGCGCTGGGGGTCGTGCCGGTTGTCAGGCGTCGACCTTCTCCGGGTGCCAGCCCGGGATCCGCACCGTGACCTCCCCGGTGGTGCGACGCAGGTGCCAGAAGCCGAGCGCTGCCAGCACCAGCAGGAGCAGGGCTGCGCCGAGGCTCACCCACGCGGCCACCCAGGCGACGGTGGCCATGGTCCAGAACGCGTAGGCGTTGAGGAGCATGCCGCGCAGCGTCTCGCCGCGGAAGGAGGTCTGCACGAGGCCGGCGAGCTGCTGGTCAGCAGGGTTCGCCCGGGACTTCGCCGACAGCTCCGAGTACGTCAGCCCCTGGGTCGCCTCGTCCAGGTGGACCTTGATGTAGTGGTCCGCGAACGCCTTCGCCTGCACGCCGTTCACGACCTGCTGCCCGGCGTACTTGCTGAGGTAGGGCTTGACCCTCGGGTCGTTCAGCTGCTCGGAACCCGCCTTCGGCATGAAGATCTTCTGAGCGGTCAGCTGGGTCTTCACGTTGTCCGTGATGAACGAGTGGGCCCAGAAGGCCAGTCCGGACGCCACGATGAGGGCCGCGGCCACGACCAGGCCAGTCGCCGACATGACCAGGTCGAACGTCTTGCGTCGCATGATGTCTCGCCTCCTAGGGCCGACCCGTGTGGTCGTCTGCCACCATGAGATCGGTAAGGAGGTGTGCCGGTGCAGAGGGCAAAGTCACCGATCATGGGGACGAAAGGCCCGCGACGCGAGGTTCGGGACGACCCGCTCCTCTCGGCGGTGATGGCGGTCGGCTCCGACCTCGACCTGCAGCAGGTGCTGCGCCGGATCGCCGAGTCCGCGGTCAGCCTGGTCGACGCGACCTACGGCGCGCTCGGCGTCCTCGCCGAGGACGGCAAGGGGCTGTCACAGTTCATCACGGTCGGCTTGGACGACGAGACGGTGAAGCGCATCGGCCCGCCGCCGCGTGGCAAGGGTGTGCTGGGCCAGCTCATCCGCGACCCGCAACCGTTGCGGCTGCACGATCTCGCGGCCCACGCCTCGTCGTACGGCTTCCCCCCGAACCACCCCCCGATGCAGACCTTCCTCGGCGTGCCGGTGCGCGTGGGGACCGAGGTGTTCGGCAACCTCTACCTGACGGAGAAGGCCGGAGGCGGCGACTTCACCGAGGACGACGAGACCGTCGTGGTCGCGCTCGCCACGGCCGCCGGTCTCGCGGTGCAGAACGCCCGGCGCTACGACGAGAGCCGCCGTCGCGGCGCCTGGATGGAGGCGGGCCGCGAGATCTCCACAGCCCTGCTGTCGGGAGCGGCGAGCGTCGACGTCCTCGGGCTCGTGGCCGATCGAGCACGGGCGGTCGTGCAGGCGGACGTGGCCTTCGTGGGGCTGTTGCACGGCGGCGAGCTCGAGCTCGAGGCCGCCAACGGCGACCACGCCGTGGAGCTGCTACGCGAGCTGACCGAGCAGCTGGTCGATGTGCTGCACTCCGGCACGCCGGGTCCCGTCGTGGCGCAGAGCTGCAGCGGTACGGCGGTGCCCGTGGGCCCTCAGGGCGTGCTGGCCTGCCTCTGGCAGCAGGGACCCCTCGAGGCCTTCACCCACGACCTGGCCGCGTTCGGGGGCCAGGCCGCCGTCGCGCTCGAGCTGGCACAGCGCCGCCGGGACGCCGAGCGGTTCGCCATCGTGGAGGACCGCGACCGCATCGCACGGGACCTGCACGACCTCGTCATCCAGCGGCTGTTCGCCACCGGCATGAAGCTGCAGGGGGCGATCCGGCTCGTCGACACCAACCCCGACGAGACCCGCGACCGTCTCAACCGCGCGGTCGACGACCTGGACGGCACCATCCGGGAGCTCCGGTCGACGATCTACGGCTTGCAGGCGCCCCTGGAGGGCCGGCCCTCGCTACGGGCCCAGGTCCTCGAGGTGGTGGACGCCTCGACAAGCTCGTTCGGCTTCGCCCCGTCGCTACGGCTGGACGGGCTGCTCGACACCCTCACCTCGGCAGAGATCACGGAGCACCTGCTGGCGACGCTGCGGGAGGCGCTGTCGAACGCGGCGCGCCACGCGCAGGCCAGCCGGGTCGACGTGGTCGTCGGTGTGCAGGGCAAGACGTTCACGGTCAGGGTCGTCGACGACGGCGTCGGCATGGCGGAGGACGCCGCCCGCAGCGGGCTGCGCAACCTCGCCCGGCGCGCGGAGGAGCTCGGCGGGCGGCTGCTCCTGACGTCCAGCCCGGGGCGGGGTACGACGTTGCTCTGGCAGGTGCCGATCTAGGGGCCGGACTGCCGCAGCTCGGTGGCGAGCACGGCGGCCTGGGTGCGGCGCTGCAGGCCGAGCTTCGCGAGCACGTTGCTCACATAGTTCTTGACGGTCTTCTCCGCCAGGAACATGTGCTCGGCGATCTCCCGGTTCGACATCCCCTCGCCGATGAGGGCGAGGATCTTGCGCTCCTGCTCCGACAGGTCGGCGAGCGGGTCCGGCGCGGCGGGCGCCCGCAACCGCTCCAGCACCAGCGACGTCGCCCGCGCGTCGAGCAGCGAGCCGCCGCCGGCGACGGTCCTGATGCCCGAGACCAGGTCGGTGCCACGCACGTCCTTCAGGACATAACCTGAGGCCCCAGCGAGCACGGCGTCGAGCAGGGCCTGGTCGTCGGCGAAGGACGTCAGCATGAGACACGCGAGGTCGGGCTGCAGGTCCCGCAGCTCACGGCACAGCGCCACGCCGTTGCCGTCCGGAAGCCGTACGTCGAGGACCGCCACGTCCGGGCGCGACGCGGGTACCCGCGCGAGCGCCTCGTCGACGCTCGAGGCCTCGCCGACGACCTCGAAGTCGTCCTCGGCCTCGAGCAGCTCCCGCACCCCGCGGCGCACCACCTCGTGATCGTCCACGAGGAAGATCCTGATGACACCCTCACCCATAGGGCAGAGCATGCCATCGACGCCTGCGCCTCGACACACGCCTGGTCACAGTCGTTGACGAAAGTCCTCGATGTCGCGGGCCGGGTGGCACTGGGTACGACACGCCGCACGGGGCAGGGTGCTCCCATGAGCCATGCCACACGCACCGCTGCGCACGAGCCGGGTTGGCTGCCGCCGCAGGCCTGTCTTGCCCGGCTCGCGCGGAGCCGTGCCGGCTACCTCGCCTGCTCCGTGCGGGCGCTGCCCACGGTCGTCCCCGTGTCGGTGGAGGTCCGAGGCGGCCAGCTGCGGCTCGAGCTCCCGGACGCCCAGCTCGCCCAACGGCTCGTGGGGCAGGTCGTCGC
The DNA here is from genome assembly GCA_046723735.1 of Actinomycetota bacterium. GTDB lineage: Bacteria > Actinomycetota > Actinomycetes > Mycobacteriales > SCTD01 > RYN-111. The sequence goes on from JBKOVB010000040.1 coordinate 15,057, forward strand.
GCTGGGGGTGGGTCGCCGGCGGACGCTCTGGAGGCGCGGCTGGAACGTCGTGGCCCGAGGACCGGTCAGCGAGGTCGCCGGCGTCCCGTACGCGGTCGTGCTGGACCCTCAGGACGTCGAGGGCCACCTCGTGGACAGGCCACTGCCGTGACCGGGCTGCCGCGCACCGACCTGGAGCACCTCGCCCTCCTGGCGAGCCGCGCTCCCAGCGTGCACAACACCCAGCCGTGGCAGCTCGTCCCGGCCGCAGGAGGGCTGCAGCTGCGCGCGGACCGGAGCCGCCAGCTGCAGGTGCTCGACCCGGACGGACGGCAGCTCACGATGTCGTGCGGTGCCGCGCTGCACCACCTGCACGTGGCCGCCGAGGCGATGGGCTTCCGCGTCACGACGACGCTCCTGCCGGACGAGAAGGACGCCGACCTGCTCGCCGACGTCCGGCTCGACCGGGACCAGCCGGCCGACGAGGACGCGGTGGCGCGCGCCGTGGACGTGCTGCACCGGCACACCTTCCGCGGCCGCTTCCGGGACGAACCGCTGCCCGAGGGGCTGCTGGACCGGATGCGCGGGGCGGTCGAGGGCCAGGGGGCGATGCTGCGGCCGCTGCGCGAGGGGGAACTCGTGACCCTCGGCGTGCTGCTGGAGCGCGCCGAGCAGGACCTCATGCAGACCCCCGGCTACGCCCAGGAGCTGGCCGCGTGGGTCTGGCCGGCCGGGCGCGAGGGCGAGCGCGCCGACGGGCTGCCCCCCGCGGCGGTCGAGCACGGCGAGGGTCGCGCGGAGTCGCTGCCGGGACGGCGCTTCCGGCAGGAGGCCGGGCCCGACCCCGAGTCGCAGCCCGCGGCGGAGCACCCGACCGTCGTGCTGCTCACGACGGTCGCGGACACGCCGTACGACTGGCTGCTGGCGGGGCGCGGCCTGAGTGCGCTGCTTCTGCAGGCGACCCACGAGGGCGTCGCGGCGCAGCCGCTGGGTCAGGCGACGGACATCCCGTCGGCGCGTGCCGAGCTGCGCCGGGAGCTGGGCGTCGTGGGCGTGCCGCAGCTGCTGCTGCGCCTCGGGCTGGCGCAGAGCAGCCCGCAGACCCCGCGCCGCCCCGTCCGGGACGTGCTCAGGCCGTAGTCAGACGTAGGGCGTGACCAGCGCCTGCAGCGGCGTGACGACGTTCGGGGCGTAGGTCGTCAGCACGTTGCGGGGCGACGTCATCGGGACGCTGTACCGCCACTGCTGCCCGTCCACCTCCGTCACGGCCTCGCCGGTGGTGGCGTTGTCGCTGTCCCCCGTGGCGAGGAAGTGGATGCCGTGGCTGCCGAAGGCGCCCTGGAACGGCGTCCTGCCGTGGGCCGGGTCGCAGACCAGCAAGGCGTACGGCGCCCCGTTCGCCGCGGCGTACCCGTCCTTCACACGCTGGTCGGTCGAGGCCTCACCGGGCCAGGGGCGCGCGACGGGGTCGTCCCCCGTGCCGTCGTCCATGCAGGCGTCGTCGCGGTAATAAGGCACCGCGAGTGCGTTCGCCATCGAGCTGGCGCCCTTGAACTCGAAGGTGTAGACGAGCGCACCGGCACGGCCCGCCCCGGCCACCTCCTCCGGCCGGTCGACGGCGCTGGGGACGTCGAAGGTCGGGTCGGGCACGTCGAAGTAGGCCGGCGTGCCGTCAGGCAGGGAGTTCACCTGTCCGACGTCGTCGTTGACGCCGTCCACCGGCACTCCGTCGGGCTTGGCGAGGTTGTAGTACCGCGCGGCGACGCCCTTGTTGTAGTCCCAGGACGTGTAGAGCCCGTCCGGCGGGATCGGATGCACCCGCAGCCGGTAGCGGTACACGTCCGCGTCGCGGTAGTAGGTCTCGGTCTTGGTCACGTTCGTGCCGGAGTCAGCGCCCCACACCTCACGGATTGCGCGCACCGGTCCCTGCCGCCACCCGAGCAGCGCCGAGTTGGCCTCCCAGTTCACCTGCTCGTCCTCGAAGCCGACCAGCGAGACGCTCGAGTCCGGGCTCTGCTGGAACGCCCGCCCCTTCCAGCGGTCGATCAGGTCGGGCCCGTACTTCGTCCCGTTGGGCGAGCAGTCGTGCTTGCGGCAGGCCACCTCGCGGGTCGCGGCGTCACGCACCTGCAGCCCGCGCACCATCCACCGACCGGTGGCGGTGACCCGGTACGTCGGGGTGCTGACCGTCATGGCGTCGCGCGGGACCCGGTCGCTGCTGGTGCGGGTGGCTCCGCGGGAGTCGCAGACCGTGCCGGGGATGTTGGGGCCGTACCCCGTGTTGCTCGTGCCGAGGGCCTCCGGGCTGCCGGCCGGGAAGGACGTCCGGTCCAGCCAGGTGTCGGCGTCCTCGGCGCGCACCATCTGCACCGGACCGGTGGCCGCGGTGAACGACGAGCCGCCCTTCTTGCGGAACAGGTAGAGGTACCGCGTGCCCTGGGGGTCGAGCGGGTCCACCACCTGAACGGTCTGGCCGTCGAGGGCGCCGGCCGGCGGCGCCGCGCCCTGCGGCGCCTGCTCGCCGGCGTCGCGGGCCTGCAACGCGATCTCGTCGTCGTCGTCGACTCCGGCCACCGGGTCGGCCATGGCGTGCAGGTAGTCCTCGAGCTTCTCCTGCGGACCCAGCGCGATCGTGCGGGCGTCGATCGCGTGCTGGACCTCGGTCGTGCTGGTGGAGTAGCGGGCCTCGCACGAGCCGAAGACCTTCTTCCATGCCTCCTCCCCGACCGTGTGCCTCGTCGGGCCCCAGGCGTAGGTGAGCTCCTGGTCGGTGCCGCTGTAGAAGGCGAAGTCGCTGCGGGCGTTGGCGAGGAAGTACGGGAAGCGCTCGTCCACCTGCACGGGCACCTCGCGCCAGCCGCCCCCGGACCAGGCGAAGGCCGCCACCTCGTCGACAGGGACGCCCGTCTTCAGCGCCGGGGCCAGGGTGCCGTTGTGCGCGGTGCGCACGCCGAGGCTCTTGTCGAGCTGGTCGGCGTACTGCTGCGTGACGCCGCTCGGCCACGGCTGCGCCACACCCTGTACGGCGGGCGCGCTCCACCCGGGCAGCTGGGCTCCCGTGAGCACCACCGGGGCGGCGTCCCGCTCCACGGGCACGGGTCCCGACCTGCCGTGCACGGGCGCAGCAAGGGCGCTGCCACCGAGGGCGGCGAGGAGCAGCGGGACGAGAAGGCGGGTGCGTGGCACGAGGGGGCTCCTGTGGGCTGGGGCGCTGTCCCGTGCTTCGCCGGCGACCCACCCTGCTCCTGCTCAGCCCGGCCGATTGGCCCGCTTGTCGTCGTACATCCGGGCGTCGGCCGCGCCGAGCAGCTCGTACAGCCCGCGCGGCCGGTCTGGCTCGAAGACCGCGGCGCCGACGCTCCAGCGCACCCTTCCGGTGTCGCCCCGCAGACGTTCGACCACCCGGTCGACGTCGCCCATGCCGGGCACGCAGACCGCGAACTCGTCCCCGCCGATGCGGGCCAGCACGTCCTGGTCGCGGAAGGTGGTGCGCAGCACGTCGGCGGCCTCCGTGAGCAGCCGGTCACCCGCCTCGTGGCCCTCGCGGTCGTTGAGCTCCTTGAGGCCGTCGAGGTCCAGGAAGAGGACGAGCGCCGACCGGCCCGCCTCCCTCACAGCGGCGAGCTCCTGCTCGGCCCGCTTGAAGAAGCCGCGCCGGTTGAGCAGGCCGGTGAGGTCGTCGGTCACCGACTGCCGGTACACCTCGGCCGCGAACCGCCAGTGCTCCTCGATCTCCTCCTCGAGCTGGCGGTTGACGGCGCTGACGACGGCGGTCCGGTCCACGACCTGCTCCATCTCCGCGCGGATCGTGATGTTCTCCAGGGCGACCGCCGTGGAGTCGGCCAGCGCCTGCAGCAGCGTCACCTCGATCGTCGCCGGCTCGTGCGGCTGCGCCCAGTACGTCCCGACGGCACCCAGTGGTCGCTGGGTGCGCATCGGCACGACCACCAGGCTCGTCACGAAGGTGTCGCGGTAATGGTCGAGCGGCACCCGCGGGTCCTTGTACAGGTCCGGTACGACGGCCGGCTCGCCGTTCAGGAGGGTCCACCCCGCCATGCAGCGGTCCAGAGGCACCCGCTGCCCCTTCCACAGCGGGGCGACGGCGTCCTCGTCGACGTAGAAGCAGAAGTCGCCGTCACGCAACGCGAAGCTGGCGCCGTCGCAGGTCGTGAGCTGGCGCGCCGCCTGCAGCACGACCTGTTGCACGGCGTCCACCGTCTGGCACCGGGCGAGCGCGGTCACCGCAGCAGCGAGCCCCTGGATACCGACGAGGCCGTGCTCCACGCGCTCAGCATCGCATCGCCGCGACGGCGTCGTCGGCCCTTTCGAGTGGCGGCTGGGGTCCAGTTTCGTCCGTGTCCCCGAAGGACAGGAAAGGGAGGTGGGTTGGTGGGCTTGGACATATCGCTCGTACAGTCCCACTCCGCATCGAAGGCGGATGGCTGGCAGGCCTGGCGCTTCTGCCCGTGGCGCTCGTCGGGCTGAACGGATGGCCGAGACGTGCGCGCAGCCGCAGAGGCGACGAGGAGCCGGCGCCGGGGGCACGAAAGTGCCTGCAAACAAAAGGGTCTTGTCTCCCGAAACTGTCGGACCACCGCCATAGGGATCCTGTTCCTGAGCTTCTCCCCCCACGTCCCGTCCGGGCCCCCGGCCGCGGACCGTGTGGAAGGACCGGCTGCGGTAGCTGGGTTCCGCTGCCGGGTTGGACACCACGCAACTGGCGGCGCTGATGGAGGCCGAGCAGGAGCGGGCCGCGCAGACGCTGTTCACCGTGACGCCGGCGAGAGCTGGACGACATCAGCCGCTGGGGGCGGTTGGCGGACGCGGCCTGGTACGGCCTGGTGCGGGGGATCATGGCGGCGGATGCGCGGATAACCCCGGCCGCCCGGCCCTCCCGTCAGCAGCGCGCCCCCCGAGCTCCACAGGCCGGGCCTCAGGCATGCCCGCTGACGAACGTTCGTGGTCGGCGGCAGGAGTTAGGAGAAAAGAAGCGAAAGCCACGCATGTGAAACGTGTTCTCGTTCTGCTGGCGCCCGCACTCCTGCTCCCCGCCGTGGCCGTCGCGGCCGCGCCCCAGGCGACAGGGGGGTTGCGCGCCGGCGCGGCCGTCGTCGACGCCACCTGGCACGTCGGCGCCAGCGCGGGGCAGTACGCCAGTGACGCCGACCCCACGGCGATCCAGGAGGAGTGGGACCCGAACCTGCAGCACGTGAAGAAGGCCGCGTCGTACGGCGTGGCTTCCCGCCTCAGCGTGCGGGCCCTCGTCCTGCAGAGCCCCGGGCAGGAACCGGTAGCCCTCGTCAAGGACGACAACTACCTGGCCCAGGACATGCTCTCCCGTCGGGCGGCCCAGATCCTGGCCGAGGACGGCAGCGAGGTCACGTACAACCACCTGCTGGTGTCGGCGACGCACGACCACAGCGCGCCGTACTACGCCACCCCGGCCGCGGGCGTCTGGCTGTTCCAGGACGTCATGGACCTGCGGATGCTCGAGTACCAGGCCCGCGCGATCGCCAGCGCGGTCGAGAAGGCGGAGCGGGCCATGCGCCCCGCCAAGGCAGGGGCCACCACCGTTCAGTTCCCCACCTTCCAGGGCAACATCGCCGGCGCGGCGGTGAGCGAGGACGGCTCGCCCGCCGGCTACCCGCTCCACGAGAACGACCACGGCCTGACGGTGCTGCGGGTGGACGGCACCGACGGCAAGCCCATCGGCACCTGGGTCAACTACGCCGAGCACGGGGAGTCCCTCGACGGCTACGACCTGCTCAGCGCTGACTGGCTCGCACCCTTCCAGCGCTTCGTGGACGCGGGGACGGGCGTCCCGGTGGTGTTCAGCCAGGGCGCCGTGGGGTCTGCCGAGGGCCCTTACGAGCACGCCTACCCGCTCGGCAAGGCACCGCTCGTCAGCGACCAGGGCGACGCGGTCCCGGCGATCTGGGCCCACACCGGCTACGCGCAGGCAGAGCGCGGCGCGCACCTCATGGCCGCCACGGTGCTGCAGGCCTGGCGCGCGATCGGCACCGGCGACGTGGACGTGCCCTTCCAGCGCGACCCGGTCGTGACGATGCTGACCCACTGGGTCGCGGGCCCGGTCTCGCACCCCTACCCGAGCGTGTCCAACTGCCGAAGCCAGCAGACGGTCGACGGGGACCCGGGCGCCCCGGTCCTCGGCCTGCCCGACTGCGAGCGGGCGTCCGACGCGTTCGGCCAGACCCTGCCGACGCCGGCGCTGTTCGAGAGCCTTCGCAGCGCCGGCATCCCGCTGCCCTCCACCTACGACGCGCCCGCGTTCGGTGCCGTCGAGGAGAACCTGCGGCTCAAGCTGCAGGCCGTCCGCATCGGCGACGTGCTCCTCGCCTCGTGCGCCTGCGAGCCGCAGAGCGACCTCATCAAGGCGCTCGAGACCCGCACCGACAAGGTTCAGGGCAACCGCTGGAACGGCATGGACTACGCCAAGCAGTCCGCCGTGGACGCCGCGTGGCCCGGGCTGTCGGTCCGCGCGTGCTACCCGGTCAGCGGCGGGCAGAGCTGTCCCGACCCGCGCGACGTCACCGGCCAGCGCCGCCTCACGGTGGCCGGCGATGCGTTCGCGCGGATGCAGGCGGAGATCAACAACCCCGCTGACGGCTGGGACGACCCCGCCAACGCGATCACGGCGGGCAGCGAGCCCGACGACCCGAAGGAGATCAAGGGCAACTTCACCGCCACGGAACTCCCCGCCTCGTGCGGCTACGCCGTGACCGTGGGCCTCGGCCACACCGGCGACTACAACGGCTACACCGTGAGCTATCGCGAGTACATGGCGCGCGACTCCTACCGCAAGGCGCTCACGTCGTACGGGCCGCACACCGCCGACTACATGGTCACGCGCCTCATGGCGATGGCCGCGAGCCTCCGCTGCGGCACGCCGTTGCCGACCGAGCCGACCGACGCCCTCGCGATGGCGGACGAGCAGCGGCAGGCCGCCGAGGCGGTCGCCCTCGGCCAGCTCTCCGCGACCGCGCTCGACGGCTGGAGCGCCCAGATCCCCGACAGCGCCGGGCCGGCCGCACCGCTGGCGCAGCCCAAGGACGTCACCCGCTTCTCGGCCGCGACGTTCCAGTGGGTCGGTGGCGACAACTGGACCGACAACCCTGCCGTGGTCGTGGAGCGGCAGGGCGACGACGGGCGCTGGCGCACCTTCGCAACCCAGGCCGGCGAGGTCCAGACCGTCCTCGACCAGCCGGGCGGCATCGCCGCGTCGCTGGTCGACAACCGGACCGGCATGCAGCGCTGGACCTGGACCGCGTCCTTCGAGGCCTTCGATGCCTTCCCGCGCGCCGACGTGCCGGGCGGTCAGGTCCCGAACGGCCGCTACCGCTTCCGCGTCGACGGCAGCATCCACGAGGACGGCGGCGTCTCGGCGTACCACCTGGTGTCACGGGTGTTCACGGTCTCGCCGTGGACCGGCCTGACCGGCTCCGCGCTGACCACGCTGCCCGACGGCTCGGTGCGCTTCACGACGGCCGACGTGGTCTACCCGCGCAGCTACGCGTCGCCGATCCGCTTCGTCAAGGACGACGGCGGCGGCAAGACGGGCGCGAGCAGCGTGCTGTGCCGCACCTGCACCTTCCGGCCGTGGGCGACCCGCGGCGAGGTCGTTTCCGCGGTCGTCACGGTGCTGGACGCCAAGAGCCACACGCTCCGCCGCGTCGCCGCCACCCTCGTCGACGGCAGCTGGGTCGCGGACACGCGGCTGCGCCGTGGTGAGACGGCGGTGGTGCTGCCGGGCGGCCTGAGGGACGCGTACGGCGAGACCAACGCCACCACGCTGCGCTGACACCTCTCTGTCGGTTTTCTCACCAGTCACACCGATTGGCCCGTTCGGAGCAATAGGAACACGTTCTACCGGCCGAGGAGGGAGCATCCAGCCGCACGGACGAGGGAGCACGCACAGGTGTCGCAGAGCGCCACGCACAACGGGATCAGTCGACGCCAGCTCCTCGTAGGGACCGCCGCCACCGTGCTGGCTGCCGGCGCGGTGCGCGCGGAGGCCGGGCTGCTCCCCGCGCCCCTGCCCGTCGCCGGGACCGACGAGCTGGTCTACGACGTGGTGATCGTCGGGGCCGGCGCGGCCGGCTTCTCCGCCGCGCACGGCGTCCTCCGCGAGGACCCCGATGCGAAGGTCGTCATCCTCGAGGCGCGCCCGTCGTACGGCGGCACGAGCTACCGCTCCGGCGGGCGGCTCTGGATCTGCAACAACGACGACATGGCCAAGGCCGGCCTGCAAGACCCGAAGGACCAGGCGATCGCCTACATGGCGCGCCTGTCCTACCCCGACGACTACAAGCGCAACGCCGCCCGCTTCGGCCTGACCAAGCGCCAGTACGCGCAGCTCGAGGCCTACTACGACAACGGCGCCGACATGCTGGGCTACTACCGGACGACGCGGATCATGCCCTGGCACGCCGAGACCGGCGTCTTCCTGCCCGGTACGGCGGACCCGCTGAAGCTGTCGGGCAAGTACGCCCCGGACTACCACCCGGAGCTCGAGGAGAACGTGCCCAAGCGCGGGCGCAGCATCATGCCGGAGCTCTTCGACCCCACCAACTCAGGGGCCCTCGAGACCGACCTCGGCCGCAGCACCGCGGTGGGCAACTTCGGCTCCTCGATCTACGGCCCCGACGTCATCGAGTGGCTGCACCTCGGCTTCACCAACAAGGGCGGCGAGGTGCACCTGGCGACACGCGTGGTGGACCTCCTGGTCAGCAAGGCGGCAGACGGCACGAGCGTCGTGCAGGGCGTCAAGGCACAGGCCGTGATCGACGGAGGCACGGTCGTCAACGAGCCGCTCCCCTACACCGAGCTCCCGGTGGAGAAGGTCTATCGCGCCCGGCGCGGCGTCATCTTCACCTCGGGCGGCTTCTCGAAGAGCAGCACCAAGCTCGCGAGCGCCTTCGTCGGGGACAAGGCGCTGAGCGGCGGCGGCTGTGCGGTCGTGTCGGCCGTCGGCGACCTCACCGATCTGAGCCGCAAGTACGGTTTCAAGATCGAGAACCTGGACCAGGCCTGGTTCGTGGAGAACATCTTCGAGCAGTACAAGCTCGACCCCAACAGCGCGCTCAGCCCCAACTACCTGCTGTTCCAGGCGTACTGGCTCGCGGGCGACTCGATGTTCGTCGTGAACCGCCGCGGCCAGCGCGTCACCAACGAGAAGCAGAACTACAACGATCGCACCAAGGCGCACTTCGCGCCCGACAACAGGTTCCTCTTCAGCATCTTCGACGACCACGCCTACAACAACTTCGTGGGCGTCGGCGGCCAGATCATCCCCGACCCCAACGTGCTCGTCGGCCCGTACAACACGCTCCCGGAGCTGGTCGCGGCGCTGAAGTCCCGGATGACGCAGTACGCCGAGACGCAGGCATTCGGCCTCGCGAGCGACTTCGAGAGCGGCCTGCGCACGACGCTGGAGACCTTCAACGGCTACGCCCGCACCGGCACCGACCTCGACTTCCACCGCGGTGAGAGCTCGATCGACGAGTGGTGGCACGCGTTCTGCCTGAGCTTCCACGGCGGCACGCCCGTCACCAAGGACTGCATCAGTGCCAACGTCGACGAGAACGGCACGCCGTACCCGAACGTCACGATGCGTCCGCTGCAGGCGCCGTACTACGCGGTGATCCTCAGCTCGGGCCTGCAGGACACCAAGGGCGGCCCGGCCATCGACGAGCTCGGCCGCGTCCTCGACGTCAACGAGGTGCCGGTCGCGGGGCTGTACGGCGCGGGCAACTGCATCGCGTCGCCCGCCGGTGCCGGGTACTGGGGCGCGGGCGGCACCCTCGGCCCGGCCACGGTGTTCGGGCACATCGCCGGACGTCACGCCGCGCGCCGGCGGTCGTGAGGCCCTAGCCTCGCGACCGTGCTGCTCGACGTACGGCTCGACGCCGACCTGACCGCCGTACCTGCTGCAGTCGCGGAGCTCGAGGCCGCCGGCGTGGGCGGCGTCTTCACCTACGAGGGACCGGGTGACCCGTTCCTGCCGCTCGTGCCGGCCGCGTTGGGTTCCCGGTCCCTCGCGCTTTACACCAACCTTGCGGTAGCGCTGCCGCGCAGCCCGATGCACCTGGCCTACCTCGCCCACGACCTGCAGCGGGCCTCGGGCGGCCGGTTCTCCCTCGGTCTCGGCACCCAGGTGAAGGCGCACGTGACGCGACGTTTCGGGTCCACGTGGGAGTCGCCGGTCGAGCAGCTGCGGGAGTGGGTGGGCGCGATCCGTGCCATCCAGAACGCCTGGGCCACAGGGGAACCGCTCGACTTCGTGGGTCGCTGGACAGAGCACACGTACTGCCCGCCCCTGTTCGTCCCGCCTCCCGCGCCGCCGGCCCCGGTCCTGCTCGGCGCCCTGGGGCCGCGCATGACGGCGATGGCGGTCGAGGTGGCCGACGGGCTGCTCGTCCACCCCTTCAACACCGCGCGCTCGCTGTCGGCCATGCTGACCGGGGTCCCGGCCGACTTTCCCGTCGTCGGCCAGGTCGTCGTGGGGGTCGCGACCACCGAAGAGTCGCTCGCCGAGGCGCGTGCGGCGGTCCGCTCGCTCCTCGCGTTCTACGCGTCCACCCCCGCGTACCGGCGGGTGCTCGACGCGCACGGCTGGGGCGAGCTCCAGACCGAGCTGCGCGACCTGACGAGGGCCGGGCGGTGGGCCGACCTGCCGGCGGCGCTGCCCGACGAGGTGCTGGACACTGCGGCTCTCGTGGGGTCGCCGGAGGAGGTAGCCCACGGGCTGCGCCAGCGGTTCGCCCGCTGCTCGCGGGTGGCGCTGTCCACGCCGTACCCGGTGCCCGTCCCGGTGCTGGCGGAGCTCGTCGACCGCTGCCGGTAGCGCCCGGCGCGCCTGCGGGCCGCCGCACCCGCCGCTCGGCACGCTGGAGGCGTGAGCCTCTACGACTACGTGCCGCACCCCCACGTCGAGGAGCGCAAGGTGGCGGGCCCCCCGACCACGCACGCGGCGCGCGCGAAGATCCACGGCACCGGGGTGATCGGACGCCTCAACGCCAAGGTGGGTCTCAAGATCACCCTGATCGTGGGCACGATGTGGTGCGCCTACCTGTTCACGCTGTTGGCCCTCATCTCCGCGCCGAAGGCCTTCAGCAGCGGCAACACCATCATCATCGTGGCCTGGATCGCGCAGACGTTCCTGCAGCTGGTGCTCCTGCCGATCATCATCGTCGGCCAGAACGTGCAGGCCGCCTCGGCCGACGCCAGAGCGCAGGCGACGTACGACGACGCCGCCGCCATCCTCGACGAGGCACGGCGCATCCAGGCGCATCTGCTGGCCCAGGACGCGGCACTCGCGGAGATCCGCGCGGCGCTGCCCTCCCGCTGACGCCCGCTCGGGTGGTATCGCGCACCTGACCCCGAGCCTCACCTGTTCGTGCGCCCGGGCGACGCCCGCTGCGCGGAGGGGGGTTGCCGTGCTGCTGCTCGTGCTCGCCACCGTGGTGCTGGTGCTGGGCCTTGCGTACGTCGTGCAGAACCGTTCCACCGCGGACGTCAGCAACAACGGGCGTCGGCCCCAGGGGCAGCCCGAGATGTGGCAGGCGATGGGCGCCACGACGACGGCCGGCTCACTCTCGGTCTGGTCGCTGTTCGGCGCCGTCGCCCTGCAGGTGGCCCTGGCCGGGCAGGTGCGCTACGCCGGCGTGCCCCTGAGCGTGCTGGCCTTCGTGCTCGCGCTCATGGCGCTGACCCGTTACCACGACCGTTCCCCGGTCGTCGTCCTGACCCTCGCCGTCGCACTGTTCACCTCCGTCTTCCCCGTCGCGTTCTCCGTCTTCAGCACTCGTTGAGCGGCTCACCCGAGAGCTCGGCCACCACCCCGCTCAGGGTCGGTACGAGCACGAGGAGCTAGCTCTTCGGACCTGGGAAGCGCTGCTCGGTCCCCTTGCCCTTGTGCTGCGCGATGCGGTCCTCGACGACGTTGTTGAACGCCGCACCCCGCGGCCACCCGACGTAGTGGCTGAGGAAGATGGCAATCTCCCGCAGCTGGTCAGGGGTGACCTCGTCTCGCGCGAGGGCCGCGTCGACCTGCACGGGCAGCACGCTCGTCTCCCCCAGAGCGGCGATCACGCCGAGCAGGAGCAGTCGTCGTTCGCGGATCGTGAGGCCTTCGCGGGTCCAGATGTCACCGAACAGGTGCTCGGCGGTGACGGAGAAGTACTCGCCCGGCAGGTCGGGTACCTTCCCCCAGGAGTACACCTCCCCGCCACCGCACCGACCTGCGGCCGGTGGTCGACGGGCAGCCCGGCTTGACCCCCTGCCGGCGGTGCCGTTCGGTCGCCTGACGGCGGCGTCCCTGGCACCGGCCGCCGCGGGGTAGCTGCCCGAGCGTGTCAAGCGGGCTCGCCCCGGCGTCGATGGCACCGTGGGAGGCGCCATGAACGGCAAGGAGTTCCGGCACACGCTCGCCGCCGCGCAGCACGGCGACGAGCAGGCCTTCGCGCGCCTCTGGCGGGCGAGCCACCCCGTGCTGCTGCGCTACCTGCGCGTTCTCGCGGGGGAGGCCGCGGAGGACGTCGCCTCCGAGACCTGGGTCTCCGTCGTACGCGGCCTGAAGGACTTCCGTGGGGACGATGAGGCATGGCGAGGCTGGCTCGTGACGCTGGCGCGGCGACGGGCCGTCGACGCGGGTCGCGTGCGCCAGCGGCAGCCAGGCGTCCCGCTCGAGGAGGGCGTCGAGCCTCCCCCAGCGCCGGCTGCCGAGGTGGTGGCGCTGGAACGGCTCGACACCGAGGCGGCGCTCGCTCTCGTGGCGACGCTGCCTGCGCAGCAGGCGGAAGCGGTGGTGCTCCGGGTCGTCGTCGGACTAGATCCTGCCGCGGTGGCACGCCTGGTGGGCTCCACGCCCGGAGCGGTTCGGGTGAGCGTGCACCGCGGGCTCAGGCGGCTCGCCCAGCAGCTCGCGGAGGGTGTAACGCGCTGAGGCTCGTGGTCGCTCTCCTTCACATGAAGAACTTCCTGCGCGCCACCACCTGGGAGCGCCGTGCCGTCGAAGACCCGCAGGTCTCCCAGCTGCACGACGCCCTGACCGCTCCACCCTCGCCTGCCGAGCTCGCCGGCGAGGAGGACGCCGTGGCGCTGTTCCGGTCGAGCAGTGCGAGGCGCCGCCCAGCCCGCCGCCGGCTGTGGAGGCCCGCGGTGCTGCTCGCAGCGGCGACGGCCGGGGCGTTGGGGCTGAGCGGGGTCGCCGCGGCGGCCTACTCCGGCGCGCTGCCCGACACGCTGCAGGACGCCGCGCACCACACCATCGGCGCACCCGCGGCGCACCCGCACGCCAAGCCCAGCGGCACGCCGGTCGGGCCGGATGCGACGGGGCCGGCCGCACACGGGCTGTGCACGGCCTTCGACAAGGAGCGCACCCACGGCAAGGTGGCCGAGCGCTCCACGGCCTACCGCAACCTCGTCACCGCTGCCGGAGGGGCGGACAAGATCGCGGCGTACTGCGCGACGGTCCCCACCCCCGGTCCGAGCGTCGCGCCGAGCGCCACGCCGACGCCGCGGCCCCACGGCAAGCCGACGTCGCTGCCGAACGGGAAGGTGCCCGGGGCCGGCAAGCCGACCGCGCACCCGAGCGGGGCGCCCACGCCCAACCCGGGCACCTCGCACCGCCCCTAGCCCGGCAGCCTCGACGCCCCTGCAGCCGCTGCAGGGGCGTCCTGCTGTCGCGCGCCGGCGGTGCCATGCTGGAACAGCCTGGTCCGGAGGCGCTGGTCCCAGCCAGGAGGTACCACGTGATCAGACGTGCGTTCCTGCTCGTGCCGCTCGTAGGAGCACTCGCCGCGGGGTGCGGCGGCGGCGCAGAGCGCACGCTCACCGTCGTACCGCTGGCCGACCGCGAGGCGCTGCTGGAGGCCGAGCGCGACTGCGCGGTCGACTGGTCGGCACCGGGTTGGCGCGCGCTGCAGCCCCGACCCGTGCTGACGGAGGACCTGATCGTGCACGGCGACCCGGCCGTCGTGATCCGGTGCCTGCTCGCCAGGAACGCGATCCTCACCTACTTCTTGGAGTAGCCCGCGTTCAGCTACTGCGAGGCGAGCCCGAACGTCGGGTCGTCGTCGCTGACACCGGCGAACTCGCTGTAGTCGGGCCCGCGACGCAGGCTGTGCCCGCCGTCCACGTCGATGACCTGACCGGTGACCCAACGCGCCTCGTCGCCCGCCAGGAAGCGCACCAGCGCTCCGACGTCGGCGGGCTCCCCGACGCCAGGGAGCGGCGTGTTCTCGACGTACGAGCGGAAGATGGCGCTGTCGCGCGGGACGACCTCCATGATCTCGGTGGCCGTGAAGCCGGGCCGCACGGCGTTGACGCGCACGCCGGCCGGGCCGTACTCGTCGGCCGCGTTGCGAACCAGCTCCTCCACGGCGGCCTTCGCCACCGGGTAGGCCCCGAACCAACGGTGGGTCTGGTGCCCCGCGATGGACGAGATCGCGACGAACGACCCTCGCGACACCACCAGGTGAGGCAGGGCGTGCTTCGCGAGCAGCATCGTGCCGAGCACGTTGAGGTGCAGCACGCGCGTGAACTCGGCGACGTCCTGGGTGTGGAGCGGGCCGAGCATCCCGCCCCCGCCGGCGTTGGCCACCACCGTGTCTAGCCGGCCGCCGAACCCGACGGCGTGCGCGACCGCCGCGGTCACGGAGGCCTCGTCGGTCACGTCGGCCACGACGTACGACGCCTTGCCCCCGCACCCGGCCACCAGGGCCAACCGGTCGACCGCGTCCTGCAGCGTCGCCTCCGTGCGGCCGCAGACGGTGACCGCCGCACCGTCCGCGACGAGCGCTGCCGCGCACGCGAAGCCGATCCCCGTGCCGCCGCCGCTGACCAGGGCGGCCGTCCCTTCCAGCCCACCCGCCAATCGTGATCCCATCAACGTTCGCCTCTCGTGGTCACCAGCCGGGCGGCAGGTTCGTGAAGTCGGCCGGGCGTCCCTCGGCGAAGGCCACCAAGGCCTCGGTGTTGGCAGGCCCGCCCAGCAGCCGCTGGAAGTGGCCGATCTCGCGCTGCTGCGCGGCCTCGATGTCCGCGCGGATCGGGCCCCACAGCGTGTCCTTGATGGCAGCGAGGCTCGAGATCGGCTTGCTGGCAAGAATCTCCGCGTGCCGGCGGGCGGTAGGCAGCAGGTCGTCCGGATCGCACACCTTCCAGGCGAGCCCCATCTCACGGGCCTCCTCGGCGCTGACCCACTCCGACGACATCAGCAGCCACGCCGCGTTCTGCCGCCCCATCAGCTGCGGCAGCAGATAGCTCGACCCGAGCTCCGGCGGCACCCCCAGGTCGGTGAAGGGGCAGCGCAGCCGGGCGGCGCTGGACATGAGCACCAGGTCGGCGTAGCCCAGGAACGTGACGCCCGCACCGAGGGCGAGGCCGTTGACGGCCAGCAGCAGCGGCTTCGGGAGGGCCGCCATCGCCTTGCACACGCCCAGGAACCCGTGCTTGCCCATCGGGAAGCCGTCCGGGTCAGCGTTGCGCTGTGCCAGCTCGAACAGGTCCGCGCCCACGCTGAACGCCCGCCCGCTGCCCGTCAGCAGCACCGTCGCGACGCCGGGGTCGGTCGCCGCCCGGATCAGCTCCTCGGCGAGCGCGTCCAGCAGAGCCTCGCTGCAGGCGTTGAGGCTGTCGGGGCGGTTGAGGGTGAGGGTGCGGACCCGCTTGCTGTCCTCGACGAGAACCAGCGTCACGAGCGAGCGCCCAGCGGTGCGGTCGGCGTGAAGCGCACGGGCAGCGACTCGTAGCCGCTGACGAAGTTCGCCGGCCGGAACACGGGCTCGGCCGGCTCCACGAGCTCCAGGTCGGGCAGCCGCGACAGCAGCCGGTCGACCATGGTGCGCACCTCGACGCGGGCGAGCGCGTTCCCGAGACAGAAGTGCGGCCCGTGGCCGAAGGCCACGTGCTCGTTGGGATCCCGGGCGACGTCGAACCGGAACGGATCCGCGAACACGTCCTCGTCCCGGTTGGCCGAGGGGTACAGGAGCAGCACCTTGTCGCCCTGCTTCATGTCCTTGCCCTCGAAGGTCAGGTCCTGCGTGACCGTCCGGGACATGTTCTTGATGGGGCTGACCCAGCGCAGCATCTCCTCCACGCCGGTGGGCAGGAGCGAGCGGTCCGCTCGGAGACGATCCCACTGGTCGCGGTCGTGCAGCAGCTGCCACACCCCGCCGCTCATCACGTGCCGGCTGGTCTCGTCGCCGCCGATGAGGATGAGCAGCGCGTCGTGCACGAGGTCCTCGTGGGTCAGCCGCTTGCCCTCCACCTCGGCGTGCACGAGCACGCTGATGAGGTCGTCCGTGGGCGTCGCGCGGCGCTCCTCGATGACGCCGGAGACGTACTCCACGTAACCCGTGAAGGCCTCCGTCATCCGCAGGATCGTCTCCTCGTCCTGCGCCCCGACCAGCGCCGACATCAGCGTGTCGGACCAGTCGAGCAGCGTCCCGAAGTCCTCGGGCGCGAAGCCCAGCGCCTGCCCGATGACCTCGATCGGCAGCCACGCGGCGACGTCGCGGACGAGGTCGCACTCCCCCTTCTCGCAGACCCGGTCGATGATCGCGTCGGTCAGCTCGAGGACGCGGCCCTCCTGCGCCAGCACGCGTCGCGGCGTGAACCCGGTCGCGACCAGCTTGCGGCGCAGCAGGTGCTCGGGGTCGTCCATGTCGATCAGGTGCGGCACCGCGCCCTGGTCCGGCCGCGTGCCCTGCGCGCTCGAGAACAGCTCGGGCTGCACCGAGGCCGACTTCACGTCCGCGTGCTTGGTCAGACCCCACACGTTGCCGTCGAAGTGCACCGGGTCGTTCTGCCGGAGCCAGGTGAGCTCCTCATGCGGGTCGGTGCCCCACCAGGCACCGGACAGGAAGTCGACGTGCATCAGTCAGTGCTCCAGATCTCGAAGGACGGGGTACGGCGGGGAATCAGGCGCGCGCGGCGACCTCCTTCGCCCACCGGTAGTCGGCCTTCCCGGACGGCGACCGCACCACGGCGTCGACGAAGACCCAGGCCTTGGGCAGCTTGTAGCGCGCGACGTGCTCGGCCGCGTGCGCCTCGAGCTCTTCGGTGGTGGCCATGCGGCCGAGCTGGACGACCGCGACGACCTCCGAGCCCCACCGCTCGCTGGGCCGGCCGCAGACGATCACGTCCTGCACAGCAGGGTGGCCGGCGATCGCGCTCTCGACCTCCTCGGCGAACACCTTCTCGCCGCCGGTGTTGATGGTGACCGCGTCCCGCCCGAGCAGCTCGATGGACCCGTCCGCGAGCAGGCGCGCGCGGTCACCCGGCACGGCGTACCGCGTCCCTTCGACCTCCGGGAAGGTGCGTGCGGTCTTCTCCGCGTCCCCGAGGTACCCCAGCGGCACCCATCCCGACTGGGCCAGCCAGCCGATGCCCTCATGACCAGGCTCGAGCAACCGCGACAGGCCGTCGTCCAGCACCACGGCGCCCGGCCCGGCCTGGAAGGTGCCGGTGGCGACGTTGCCCTTCACCGACAGGTGGCTCGCCTGGGCGCCGGTCTCGGACGAGCCGACGGAGTCGGAGACGAACACGTGCGGCACGTGCTCGAGCAGCCGTTCCTTGATGCTCGGCGTCAGCGGCGCGCTGCCGTTGCCCAGCACCGCCAGCGACGACAGGTCGTAGGTGTGCCGCTCCATCTCGTCCAGCAGCGGCCGCGCGACGGCGTCGCCGACGAGGGTGAGCATCCCGATGCGCTCGCGCTCCACGGTGCGCAGCACGTCGGCCGGGTCCATCCGGGTGTTCACGTCCGGCAGCACCACCTTGGCGCCGGTGTGCATCATGATGAACGCCGACCACTGCGCCGCGCCGTGCATGAACGGCGGGATGACCAGCAGCCCGTCGCCGGTGCCGGCCACCGCCCGGGCCACCACGTCGTCGTACGACCGGACCGGGTCCCACACGCCAGGCGTGCGGCCGCCCATCGCGGACATGAAGATGTCGTGCTGGCGCCACAGCACGCCCTTGGGCATGCCGGTGGTCCCGCCCGTGTAGAGGACGTAGAGGTCGTCCGGCGAGTGGTCGACAGGCGGCAGCTCCGGTACGGCGGAGGCCAGCGCCTCCTCGTAGTCCACCGCCCCCGGGAGCAGGTCGTGGCCCGAGCCGTCGTCGACCTGCAGCAGCACCTCGAGGTCCGGGAGCGTGTCGCGGACGGCGGCAAGCCGAGGGGCGAACGAGGCGTGGTAGACCACCGCCCGCGCCCCCGCGTCGGCGAACAGGTAGCGCAGCTCGTCCTCGACGTACCGGTAGTTGACGTTGAAGGGCGCCATCCGCGACTTGAACGCGCCGAGCATCCCCTCGAGGTACTCGTTGCCGTTGTGCAGGTACAGCGCGAGGTGGTCCTGGCCCGACTCGTGGTTGGCCAGCTCGGCGCGCTCGCGTCGTACCCCCATTCCGCGACCGTGCAGGTACGACGCCAGCCGGCGGCTCCGGTCGGTGAGCTGTGCGTGAGTGAGCCGGCGGTCCCGCCAGACGAAGACCTCGCGGTCCGGGACGGCCGCGGCGACCGCCTCCTGCGTCAGGGCCATGGTGAACAGCACGCACGCACCTCTCGTCCACGGAAGTAGAACGAGTTTCACATCATCCCCGTCCCGAGGAAAGGAAGGGGCTACGTTTCGCGCCATGGCGATCTCCGTGATCCAGTGGGCCACAGGCGGTGTGGGACGGGCGGCGATCGAGGCCATCGCCGCGCACCCCGAGCTGGAGCTGGTCGGGACCTGGGTGCACAGCGCAGACAAGGAGGGCTGCGACGCGGGCGAGCTGGCAGGCATCGCCGCGCTCGGCGTCGCCGCGACCCGCGACGTTGACGCACTCCTGGACTCGGGCGCCGACTGCGTGCTCTACGCCCCGCTCATGCCGGACGAGTCCCTGGTCTGCCGGATGCTCGAGGCGGGCATGGACGTGGTCACGCCGCTCGGCTGGGTCTACCCGCGCGCCAAGGACGTCGTCGCGCTCGAGGCCGCGTGCCAGAAGGGCGGTGCGACGCTGCACGGCACCGGCATCCACCCGGGGGGCATCACCGAGCGCTTCCCCCTCATGGTGTCCGGGCTGACCGCGCAGATCACGCACGTGCGGGCCGAGGAGTTCAGCGACATCCGCACCTACGGTGCTCCCGACGTCCTGCGCGACATCATGCTGTTCGGCGGCACGCGGGAGGAGGCGCTGCAGAGCCCTATGGTCCGCTTCCTCAGCGGAGGCTTCCGCCAGTCGGTCGCGATGGTGGCTGACGAGCTGGGCTTCGCCCTGGACGAGCGCATCGAGGCCCGCAACGAGGTGGCCGTCGCGACCCTGCCGATCGACACGCCCATCGGCGTCATCGCGCCGGGCCACGTGGCGGCCCAGCGGTTCACGTGGACGGCCACCAGCGGCGGCGTACCGGTCGTCACCGCGCGCGTGAACTGGCTGATGGGCGAGGAGCACCTCGACCCCGACTGGTCGTTCGGCCCGGCCGGCGAGCGCTTCGAGGTGGAGGTGCAGGGCGACCCTGACGTGCTGGTCACGTTCAAGGGCTACCAGCCGCTTTCGGTCGAGGCGGGGCTCCTCCGCAACCCGGGCGTCGTGGCGACCGCGAACCACTGCGTCAGCGCGATCCCGTACGTGCACGCCGCCGGCCCGGGCATCAAGACCTACCTCGACCTACCCCTGATCGCCGGTCGGGCCGCGCCGCACCTGTCGCGCGAGCGGACAGGGTCCCGTCACCCGCGTTGACCCGGCCTGCGCCCAGGTCTAGGTTCGGCCGCGTCCGGCCCGCGGCCGGACCAGGAACGTCACGTGGTCGAGGGGGCCCACGTCACGGTCGCTTCTCCACCACGTCGTCCGCTCCGCCCCGCGGGCATGTCCGAGGGGAGGCGGAATGACTTCTCGTTCACGCACCGTGCTCGTCGTAGGACTGTCGGTCGTGGCGCTCTCGACGTACGGCGTCACGGCACCGTTGCCTGCGGGCGCCGACACGAGCGTCACCACGCTCGTCACGGGGCTCAACGCGCCGCGCGGCATCACGTTCGACGGCAACGACAACATGTACGTCGCCGAGTCAGGCGTGGCCTTCCCGGGCGCGCCGGGGCTGAGCCACACCGGCAGGGTCACGAAGTACGCCGCGGGCACCACCTCGGTGAGCTGGCAGACCAGCTTCGAGTCGGTGCACGCGGCGGAGGACCCGACGGCGCCGCCTGACGCCCTGGGTCCCGAGGGCCTCAGCGCCCTCGGCCACGGGTGCCGCCACGCCGACGGCCAGCAGCACGGGAAGGGCAAGGCCAAGGGCAAGGTAGCGAGGAGCGAGGCCTGCCAGGTGCGGCTCATCATGAGCCTGGGCCACAAGGTGGCCGCGGCGGAGTCGGGCGGCGCGATCGACAGCCAGCAGCTCGGCTGGCTGTTCCGGCTGAACCGCGCGACTGGTGCGCCGACCGCGCTCGCCAACGTGGGCGACCAGATGTTCGACTTCACCGACGCCCACAAGGACCTGTTCCCAGACGACTTCCCGGACGCCAACCCGTACGCCGTGCTGACCTACCGGGACGGCAAGCGCATCCGCACCTTCGTGGCGGACGCGGGAGCCAACACGATCAACGAGGTCAACAAGGACGGGTCGCTGCGGGTCGTGTCCTACATCCCGAACGAGACCGCGGCACCGTTCCGCGACGCGACGCCGACGTGCATCGCCGCCGGCCCTGACGGCTTCCTGTACGTCGCGACGCTGCACATCGTGGACCTCTTCGTGAACGGGCCGGGCGGTGCCGACGTGTGGCGCGTCGACCCGGACGCGACGTGGCCGACCGCGCCCACGCTCTGGGCGACGGGCCTCACCACCGCGTCGGCGTGCACCTTCGACGAGGACGACAACTTCTGGGCGACCGAGATGTTCTTCCCGAACGCTGGGGACGCGCCGCCCGGCGACCTCGTCAAGATCCCCTTCTCCGACCCGACGTCGCTGACGCACGTGGCCGGCGGCCAGCTGCCCCTGCCCGGGGGTATTGCACAGGGCCGTGACGGTGCGTTCTACGTCACGACGAGCTCTGCCGGGCCGCCCGGGACCGGAGGCGTCGCGAGGGTGACGACGAACTGACCGGTGCGGGTGCCGGTCCTCACTCCAGGTCGGCACCCGTTTCCCGGTCCGCCCGCCGGGTAGGCGACAAGCCGTGGGTGGCCTCACGACCGGCAGCGTGCTCCACGGGCGGTACCGGCTTCAGAAGCCGCTCGGCAGCGGCGGGTCCGCAACCGTCTACGCCGCTGCCGACGAGCGGCTGGGCCGCGAGGTGGCGGTCAAGGTCTGGTCCGGCGCGGAGGGGCTCCCCGCACCGGACGACGAGACCCGGGTGCTGGCGACGCTGTCGCACCCGGGCGTGGTCGTGGTGCACGACTCGGGGGTCGAGGACGGCACGCCTTTCCTGGTGATGGAACGGGTCCCAGGGTCCTCGCTCGCAGACGTGCTGCGTGCCGGCCCGGTCGACGCGGCCCGCTGCGCAGCGCTGCTCGCCCAGCTGTCACGCACCCTGGCCGACCTGCACGCCCAAGGGCTGGTGCACGGTGACGTCACCCCCCCGAACGTGCTCGTCACCGAGGGCGACCAGGTCAAGCTGGCCGACTTCGGGGAGGTCCGCCGTACGGGGGGACGTGCCGAGTCCGGCACCCCGGGGTTCGTCAGTCCGGAGGTGCTGGCCGGGGAGCCCCTCACCGCCGCGAGCGACGTCTACGCCGTCGGCGTGCTGCTGCGCCGCTGCCTCGCCCGTCTGCCTGAGCCCCCGGAGGAGCTCGCCGCGCTGGCGGCGCGGTGCACCGACGGGCACCCGGAGCGGCGACCCGGGGCGGCGCTGCTCGCCGCACGCCTGGAGGCGTACGGCGGGCACGACCGGACCCTGCCGCTGGTTCTTCCCGGGCCCCGCCACAGGCGTCGACGCAGGCTTCCCCTCGTCGCTGCCGGCCTGCTGCTGCTCGGCGGCCTGGCTGTCGCTCTCCCCGGGCTGGGCTCGAACGGCGACCGCCCAGCGGTGCAGCCCCGCCCCTCCGTCACCCCCGCCGCCGCGGTGCCGCACCCGACAGTCGCGCCGGTCCGCTCCGCGCGTCCGGCGCCGGTCGCGCCGAAGCCTCCTGCCACGCACCACGGCAAGCACCACGGCAAGGGCCGTCACTGACGCTCAGGGCCGGCGGCGCACCCGGATCTCGCCCCCCGTCACGACGTAGCCGAGCTCGGCGTTGAGCGCCCGGATGCCTGTGTTGCCGGCCTCGTTCAGGGTCGCGAGCACGCGAGCACCCTCGCTCGCGGCCTGCGCGTGCAGCCGGAGCTTCACAAGCCGGGCCAGCCCCCGCCGCCGAAACGCGGGGCGCACCCCGGTGTAGCCCACCAGCCAGCGGCCCGACGGCTGCCTTCCCCCCACGGCGACCGCCGCCGGCACGTCCTCGACGAGCGCCACCACGACCACCGGCTCCGGGAAGACCTCGGTCAGCTCGGCCAGCGCGACGGGCGCGCCGATCTCACTCTCCGGGCTCGTGTCGCTCTCGCGCAGCAGGACCTCGAAGCCCTCGGGCAGGTCGCCCCACGCGTGCCTCACCACGAGCCGCACGCCGGGCGGCGGCTCGGGCGTCTGCACGGGGCCGACCTGCCACTGCGCGGCGATCCCGTGCGTGAGCTGCTCGAAGCCCCACCTGCGCGTCGCCTCCAACGAGCCACCGTCGTCGTCGTGGACGACGCCCATGACCGTCTGTCCCGGCAGCGCCTCGAGCAGGTCTGCGAGCAGCCGGCCCCCGACCCCCTGACGTCGCGCCTGCGGGGCCACCAGCACCAGCCCGAAGCAGGTGTCCACCAGGCCGCCCAGGGACGGGTGCACGATCGCGGACCCCACGACGGCCCCCGCCCGGACGGCCACCTGGAAGCGCGCGATCGGCTCGCGCCGGCCCTGTGCGAGGGCGCGCACCTCCGCTTCGTCGAACAGCCGCTCCCAGGGCATCCGGAGGTCGAGGTACGCCTGCTCGTCGACCGGCTCGTAGGGCCTCACCACCAGCTCGGGCTGCTGCACACTCGCAGCGTGCTGGAAGGGCGCCGACGGCGCCAACGGGTTCACGTGTCCCGAGGGTCCAGAGGTCGCACGGCAGGCCCCTCGAGGACAGCCCCGGAAAGGTCGTAGCGGGAGCCGTGGCAGGGGCAGTCCCAGGTGCGCTCGCCCGCGTTCCAGCGGACGGTGCAGCCCAGGTGCGTGCAGCGCGCAGACACCGCGTGCAGCACGCCGTCCTCGTCGCGGTAGGCAGCGGTCCTCCCCTGCGGCCGCAGGAACACGCCCGCCTCACCCGGCCGGAGCTCCTCCATCCCCGACAGCCCGGGTCGGACGAGGCCGCCGACGAGCTCGCGGGCCACCGTGAGGTTGTCGGTGACGAGCTTGGTGCTCAGGCCCAGCCTGTTCGGGTCGTACAGCTCGGCGTACGGGTTGGTGCGGCCCTGCACGAGGTCGTTCAGCACCATGCCGGCGAGCGTGCCGTTCGTCATGCCCCAGGCGTTGAAGCCGGTCGCCAGCCACAGGTGCTCGCCGCCGTGCGGCAGCCTGCCGATGAGGGGCAAGCGGTCGGGGGTGGAGGTGTCCTGCGCGGACCACTGGTGCACCACCTCGCAGCCCGGAAAGCGCTCGCGCGTCCAGGCGGCAGCCTCGTCGTACAGCTGGTCGGTGCGTTCCACCGTCCCGGTGCGGTACTGCCCTGCGGTGATCACCACCAGTCGCTTCCCGTCGCCGTAGGGCGCCGAGCGCACCGCGTGCGTGCCGCCCTCCTCGCTCCCGGTGCTGATCGCCACCAGGCGCGGGGCGTCGAGCTCGTCGACCGCCGCCGCAACCACCACGTCGCGGTACGGCGAGAGCCGGGCGAACAGCAGCGCGCGGTCCAGGAAGGGGTAGTGCGTAGTCACCACCACGTCGTCGCAGAGGAGCCGCCCCTGGGCGGTCTCCACGACAGGCCGGTCACCGTCGTGCCCGACCCCCAGCGCCCGTGTGCCCTCCACGACGGTGCCGCCGGCGGCGAGGATCGCGTCGACGAGGCCGAGCAGGTACCGACGCGGGTGGAACTGAGCCTGGCCCGGCAGCAGCGCGCCCGCCCGGATCCGCCACGGCAAGCCGCTGTCGTCGACGAGCTCCACAGGCAGGCCGGCACGGCGCGAGGCCTCGACCTCCTCACGGATCGCGTCCACGTCGGCGTCGGTCTCGGTGTAGACGAGCGAGGGCACCTCCTCGAGCTCGCAGGCCACCTGCTCGCTCGCGACGATCTCGCGGAGCCGCTCGAGGGCTGCCGTCTGGGACGTCGCGTAGAGGGCTGCGGCGTCGGCGCCGTGGTGGCGCGCCAGGTCGGCGTACACGAGGCTGTGCTGCACCGTCACCTTGGCGGTCGTGAAGCCGCTCGTCGACGACGCCACCCGGTCGGCCTCGACCACCGTGACGCGCACGCCCTCCCGGGCCAGCAGGTACGCCGTGGTCAGCCCGGCGATGCCCGCGCCGAGCACGGCGACACCCGTCTGCGCGTCGCCGGCCAGCGGGGGGAAGGCGGTGGTGGTCGTCGAAGCGACCCACCACGACTGATGATCTCCCGTCATGCGCCGCCCCTACCCAGGGGTACGGCGATCACGCGAGGATGACGGGGTCCGCCCGACGAGAGGAGCATCTCGATGGAGCTGGTCGAGCACGTGACCAAGGAACGGCTCCGGCGCGAGGAGGCAGCC
Source organism: Actinomycetota bacterium (assembly GCA_046723735.1). Taxonomy (GTDB): domain Bacteria; phylum Actinomycetota; class Actinomycetes; order Mycobacteriales; family SCTD01; genus RYN-111. Next base: position 39,760 of record JBKOVB010000040.1, read on the forward strand.
GACCGGCTGCGCCGCATCGCCGACGAGCTGGCCAAGAACAACGAGCTGAGCTTCGTCCGCGACGGCGTGCCGTTCACCGTCCGGGTGCCGGACGAGGTCGAGGTGAAGCTCGAGGTCGAGGTGGGCGACACGAAGCGGGAGATCGAGATCGAGCTGACGTGGTGAGCCGCTGACCTGCCGTCGGGGCGAGTCCTCCGTCACCCTGGCCGCGGGCACTGGAACCGCCCGTCGCGGCGGTCCTACCGTCGCTTCAACGGGGGGCCGTGCTGGAGGTCGGAAGGTGACTGCAGTGGTCGTCGTCGTGGTGCTCGCCCTGGCCCTCGTGGCTGCCTACCTGTGGCTGGCCCGCGGGCGGCGGCAGCAGCTGGACCAGGTGGACTCCTTCGCGCACGCGCGCGACGTCACCAACCGCTGGTCGGAGGACCCGAGCACGACGCCCGCGCCTTTGCGCAGGTATCTGCAGGAGCAGGCCGAGGCGCACGCGTCGAAGGAGCACCGCACCGGCTGACCCGGTCAGACCAGGGTTGCGGTTCCCGAGAACGTCATCCGCAGGGTCGTGACCTTGCACGCGGCGGGTCGGCCCGCCGGCTTCAGCGCCCAGACCGTCAGCGCAGGCAGTGTCACGGTTCCCTGCGCCGGGATGGCGTACTGCGGCGCGTCCGCGGCGGTTGAGTCGTAGGCCCTGTCGACGAGGTTCTTCCGGCCCAGGCCCACGACCTCGATCGACGACGTGCCCAGGCAGCCCGGTCGGGAGACGTCGAGCTTGAGCGTCCGCAGGTGCACTGGAACCGGCGCGGGGTTCTCGAGCCGCAGGCGCACCCGGTGCGGGGCGCCACCAGGGACCAGGCCCGTCACGAGCTCGCTGGACACCGTGACGGGTCGCTGCCGGCCGCTCTCGGTGGGGTCGCCCGGGTCGGTGGAGGCAAGGGCGACGAGACCGGTGGCGAGCAGCATGTGCATGACCACCCAGCTGGTCACGACCGAGAACCCTGGCACGGCGACCCCCTCGCCTCCTCCTGGACGCTTCCCCGTCCTGCGGCTTCTGGCGTCACTCGATCTGGTGGACGCGATGGGGCTACTTGTTCACCGACGCTGTGGCGGACGTGTAGCTCGTGCCCGCCGACGTCGCTGCGGCGAACGTGTCGGTGCTCCAGCTGCCGTTCTGCGCCTTGAAGGTGAACGTCGCTGTCGACGTGGCTGCGCCTGCGCTGCTGATGGTGAGGCTGACGCTCGTTCCGGCCGTCGGGGTCGTGAAGGCGCCGCCGCTTCCGGTCCCCGTCGTCGGCGTCGTCACGGAGACGGTGTGCCCGGACCCCACGTTGCTCACCACGTTGCCGAAGGCGTCAGTCACGCTGACGTTCGCCGCGAAGGTCCCGAAGTTGCCCAGGCCTGTGACAGTGCAGTCGAACAGGCAGGGTGTGCTCTTCGTCCCGGCGCTCAACGACACGTTGGTCCAGGCCAGCTTGCTCGCGGCACCAGGCACGACCTCAACCGACGCCTGACCGGTGCGCGTGCCGTCCGACACCGTGAACTGGTTGCCGCTCATTGCCATGCGCAGCTGCACCGCGATGGTCGCCTTGCCCGTGTTGTTGAACGTCGCGGTCGTCGAGGCCGGCGACACCGCACTCTGCGTGGAGTCCGGCGGGACGTTGGTGTCGCTGAGGGACAGGGTCTTGCTACCCGTGTACGACGTGTCGTTTGAGCTGCCCAGCAGGGCCTGCACGGTGACGCTGAAGGCGGTACCCGCCGTGTACGGCCCGGCGGCCGGGGTGAGCGAGAAGCTCGGGGCAACGGCTGTCGTCGTGAGCGTGCCCGTCCCTGCCGCGCTGGTCCAGCTGCTCAGGGCGCCGACCACCGAGAGGGCGTAGGCCGTCCCGGCGTCGAGGCCGGTAAGGCTGCAGGTGCCGGCGCTCGCCGTACCGCTGCAGGTCCTGGTCGTGTGGCCGCTCGCCGTGGCGGTCGCCGTGTAGGTCGCGGTGGCCTGCCAGCCGCTCACGGCGGTCCACCGGACGTCGCCGCTCGTCGCCGTGACGTTCGCCGACGCGAGGACGGCGGGGGCAGCGAGCGTGTCCGTGCTCGCGTACGAGCTACCGCTCGAGCTGGCGGTCCAGGACGCCTGCGCCACGCCCGCGGTCAGGACGACCGCGATGCCGACGCCGAGAGCCTTGGTGGTCAGTCGCATGTCATCCGGTCCAGTTGATCGTCACGGGGAGGGAGAGGGTCTTGCCCTGGCAGTCGTTGCTGGCGGCGCCCATGCTCACGGCACCGACGAGGGTCACCGTGGTGGTCGAGCCGGCCGGCACGGACAGGGGCAGCGTCACGGTCGAAGCACCGACCTTGTAGCCGGTCGGCGAGCCGACGGTCAGGGCCGGGGTGGTGCACCCGGCGGCGCCGCTCGCGGTCGGCGTGAGGGCCGACACGGTGATGGCGTAGCTGTTGGTGTTGCGCACGGCTACGGCCAGGTCGCCGGTCCCACCGGGGTGGAGCAGCGTCGCCGTCGTTGTCGCGAGGGTGGTGACCTTGGCGACGTCGGCCGCGGGCAGGGAGGTCGCAGTGCCGGCGGTGCCGTCTCCCGATCCCGAGGTGCGCCAGTACGCCGTGGCGGTTCCCACGGACAGCGTCCCCAGGGCACCGGCGAGGACCGCCGCGGCGAGCGCGCGCTCACGCGCGGTGAGCCCGCTCATGAGCCGATCCCCGAGCCCTGCGTCGCCGTACCGGAGTAGCTGATCGTGAAGGTCTTGCTCTTGCAGGCATTCTGGTTCGTCGGCAGGTCGAGCAGCCGGATGGTGACGCCGGTCAGCGTGAGAGAGCCCTTGCGCGGGATCTCGTACTGCGGGGCTCCGGGCGCCGAGGAGTCGTAGCGGTTCGCCGCGCCCAGCAGGTTGGTGCGGCCGAGACCGGACACCGCGAGATTGGTCGACCCGACGCAGCCGCCGGGGTTGTTCACGTCGACCTGCAGGGTGAGCAGCTTGTAGGCCACGGTGTCGACGTTGGTGAGGGTGATCGTCAAGGGCTTGGCCGGACCGCCCGGGACGAGCCCCGTGACCGGCGTGCTGTTGATCCCGAAAGGCGGGTGGCCGTTGCCGTTGCCGCTGCCGGCCGCCAGCACGAAGGTATCGGGACTGGGGCGCTGGTGCAGCGCGAGACCCCGCCCGACGGACAGGCCGCCGGCGGCCAGCGCTGCGTACAGCGCGAGCCAGGTCGCTGCGGTCGTGAGTCGGCGCACGGCACGTGCCCTTCAGGTCAGTGGGTCGTGGGGACGAGCAAGGGGGGTGGGGCCGGGTTCACGGACCCCACCCCCCATCCCCCTCAGCTCGCCACGAAGTGCAGCGGGACCGTGACGCTCTTGCAGTTGTCCTGGTTCGTGGCGGAGTCGTTCAGCGCGATCTGGGCCGTGTAGGTGTGGTTGCCCGGCGTCAGGTCGCTGTTGATGGCAGCAGGCTGCGTGATCGTGAAGTCAGCAGCCGAGCAGACCGGCTTGCCCGAGTCGGCCTGCGAGGTCCAGGCGCTGCTCGGGTTGGCCACCGTCACGACGACCGACGCGACGTACTGGTTGAACGTTGCCGGGTTCGTGACGTGGAAGGTGATGGTCTGAGCCGGACCACCTGGGACGAGGCCGGTGACGGCGGGCGAGTCCTGCGTGACGCTGACGGCACTGCTGGTGCCCGTCGTCGCGCTTCCGTCGCCGGACCCGCTCGTGCTCCAGTACGCGTACGCCACGCCGGCGCTCGCAACGGCCACGGCGGCGCCACCGATACCGGCGGTGATCTTCTTGTTGAGCTTGCGCATGGTCGGCTCCTCCAGGAGTCCTCGGGGTTCCTGAAGAGCGCCGGTTTCGCCTCTGCTCCTCGCCGGGCCTGTTGGCGACCAGCTCGCCCGGCGGATCATCGCTCGCTCTGTGCTGCCGACCAGGGCGGTCGGCCTGACAGCGACCACGTTGCCCGCGCAGCTCGACGCGCGACATCGGGAGAGCGGTCAGCCCGGGGAAGACGTTCGCCACCAACCGCCGGCCGTTCGGCAAAAGGGGTGACTCGGACTGACCAGGCCAACCTGATCCGGCCGGACCATGACACATCACCCGAGAACGGGCGAGGCGCTCAGGCGGCCGCCAGCGCCGGCCGCACCCGGAGCCGGCCCACCCACGTCCCGGCGCGCAGGGCCCGCAGCGCCAGCGCGGCCGTCAGGACAGCGGCCACGACCACGGCACCGGCTCCGCCCATCGCCTGCCGCGGTCCGAGCAGGTCGGACAGGGCGCCGAGCAGGGGCGCGCCGCCGGCAGCCGCGGCGGCCGCGACGAGACCGCGCAGCGCCAGGACCCGACCGCGCAAGAGGGCAGGCGTGCTGAGCACCAGGTGCGTCCCCACGGCGGTGTCGAGCACCACGCAGGCCGCCGCCACCGGGACCATCAGGACCTCGAGCGCCAGCAGCGTTGCGCTGCCGGACGCGACCATCTGCCCGATCGCCGCCAGGCCGGCGCTGACGAGCACGACGCGCACCGTGAGCCGAGGCAGCCGGGCCGCAACCACCCCGCCCACAAGCGCACCGACCGCGAACATGCTCGAGACCAGGGCGTACGACGAGGCTCCCCCGCCAAGGGGCCCGCGGACGAGCGCGGCCGTCATCACCGAGAAGTTCCGGCCGAGCGACGAGGTGACCAGCACCAGCCCGAGCAGCACCAGGAGCTCGCGGCGCTGCAGCGCGTACCGCAGGCCCGCTCGGACGGTGGCGTCCTCACCCTGTGCGCGGTGGGGCGACCGCACCGTGCCCGCGGGCAGTGTCAGCACGACGGCCACCACCAGGGCGAAGCTGGCCGCGTTCACCGCGAAGAGGGCGGTCGCGCCGAGGGCCCCCACGCCGATCCCTGCCAGCGCCATTCCGAGCACCCGGCCTCCACTGCTCGTGATCGAGCCGATCGCGGCGGCGTTGGGAAGGTCGTCCTCGGGCACGAGCTGCTGGGCGAACAGGCCGTGCGCCGGCCCGTCGACGACCTGGATCACGCCCTGCAGAAGGGCCAGCAGCTCGAGGAGGGGCACGGTCGCCGTACCGGTCATCGACAGCAGGACGAGCACGACCGCGATGCCGGCCTGCGCCAGCTGTGTGCAGGCGACGAGGGGGCGCAACGGGAGGCGGTCGGCCAGCGCACCGCCCCAGGGGGAGAGCAGCAGCAGCGGCAGCGCCTGCAGCGCCACGGTCGCGCCCAGCGCCGTGGTCGAGCCGGTGAGGTCGAGCACCAGCCACGACAGCGCCAGCGCCTGGGCCCAGGTGCCGAGCTGGCTCACCGCGTCCGCGCCGGCCCACCGCCGGAAGGCCGGGTGGGCGAGGGCTCGGGTGGCCGAGGCGGGGAGGAGGAGGTCACGCAGGGCGCGCAGGGGCTGGGCGAAGCGCATACCACCGGATCGGGGCTTCGCCGAGATACGAGAAGTTGGCGATCAGGTGAGCCTGGCCACGCCCGCACAGGCGCGAGCAGGGCATCGATCCCGTTTGGGGTCGGATCCGCGCCGGGCGTGGCCGAGGGGACGAGTCGGTCTGTAAGCCGGACCACCCGAATCGTGAGGTCGCGGTGAGGAAACCTGCAGGTCAGCGGGTGTGGCGCAGCTGAGCAGCAGTCTCGGTGTCACGCGAGTGTCACACCGGAGGCCGCACCCGCATGTCCAACCCCCGCAAGGTCAGCCATAGC
>JBKOVB010000167.1:0-7270 GCA_046723735.1 Actinomycetota bacterium
GTCGACGTCCGCGACGACGAGGCCGCGCGCCCGGGCGACAGCGCGGTCGGCGGGGTGCGGCCCGAGGACGCCGGGGTCCGGCGCGGCGAGGCCGTGGGCCGTCGGCTGCGCTCCGCAGGATCGGGCCGCCGGCCGGACCTCGTGGTGCTGGCGGACGAGCAGACGGGGGCAACCGGCGACACCGCGCGGGTGCTCGAGCGCGACGGCATCCCGCACCTCGTCGTCCGGGTGGACGGGACGGTGGGTGTGGTCGGCCCGCTCGTGCTGCCCGGCCGCACGGGTTGCCTGCGCTGCCTCGACCTCGTACGTACGGCCATCGACCCGGCCTGGCCCGTGCTCGCCGCGCAGCGCCCCCTGACGCGCAGCCCGGAGGCCTGCGACGGGGTGCTGGCCGTGGCCGTCGCCGCGCAGGCGGCGCTGCAGGTGCTCGAGCTGCTCGACGGCGACGTGCCGGCCAGCGCCGGCGGGACGTTGGAGCTCGAGATCCCGGGCTGGCGCTGGCGTCGTCGTACCTGGCCACCGCACCCTGCGTGCGGCTGCGCCGCCGCCGTCCTGGACACCTGGGCCGCCACCGGCTGAGCCGTCCGCCTCCGCAGCACGCCCCGAACGGCCACACTGGTGAGGTGGTCGACATCCCCCGCCGCACGGTGGTGCGCGGCGCGAAGCTCGCGACGCTCCCGCTCGGCGTCGCCGGGCGGGGGGCGGTGGGGCTCGGCAAGCGGCTCGGCGGCCGACCGGCGGAGGTGGTGACCGCGGAGCTGCAGGCTCGCACGGCGGAGCAGCTGTTCCAGGTTCTGGGCCAGCTCAAGGGCGGGGCGATGAAGTTCGGCCAGGCGCTGAGCGTGTTCGAAGCCGCGCTGCCGGAGGAGATGGCCGCGCCCTACCGCGCCGCGCTGACGAAGCTGCAGGAGGCCGCCCCGCCGCTGCCGGCGGCGACGGTGCACGCAGTGCTGGCGGAACAGCTCGGCGAGGACTGGCGCAGCTGCTTCCTGCTCTTCGACGACCGGCCGGCAGCGGCCGCCAGCATCGGGCAGGTGCACAAGGCCGTCTGGCACGACGGCCGCGAGGTCGCCGTGAAGATCCAGTACCCCGGTGCGGGCAAGGCGCTGCTCAGCGACCTGCGGCAGCTCAGCCGAGTGGCGCGACTGTTCGCCGCGTTCAGCCCCGGGCTCGACGTGAAGCCGCTGCTGGCCGAGCTCCAGGAACGGGTCGCGGAGGAGCTCGACTACCGCCTCGAGGCCGAGAACCAGCGCACCTTCGCCACGGCGTACGAGGGCGACCCGGACATCCGCATCCCGCACGTCGTCGCAGGCGCCGACAGGGTGATCGTGACGGAGTGGATCGACGGCGTGTACGTCTCGGCCATCATCCGGGAGGGCACCGACGCGCAGCGCAACCGCGTCTCGGCGCTGCTCGCGCAGTTCCTCTTCTCCGGCCCGGTGCTCGCCGGCCTGCTCCACGCCGATCCGCACCCGGGCAACTTCCGGCTGCTCGAGGACGGCCGGCTCGGTGTCGTCGACTTCGGCGCGGTGAACCGGCTGCCCGACGGCGCGCCCGAGCCGATCGGCCGGCTCGCGCGGCTCGCGCTCGAGGGCCGGGCCGACGAGGTGCTGACCGCGCTGCGCAAGGAGGGCTTCGTCAAGCCCGAGATCGAGGTCGACGCCGAGGCGGTCCTCGACTACCTGCTGCCCTTGCTCGAGCCCATCGCGCACGACACCTTCCGGTTCTCTCGGGAGTGGCTGCGACGGGAGGCGGTGCGGATCGCCGACCCGCGCTCCCCCGCGAACCAGCTCGGCCGGCAGCTGAACCTGCCTCCGTCGTACCTGCTCATCCACCGGGTCACCACCGGGACCATCGGCGTGCTGTGCCAGCTCGGGGGTGAGGCGCCCTACCGGGCGCTCATGCAGCAGTGGCAGCCCGGCTTCGCCCCGCCCTGAACCCGGCTACCACCACAGTTCGCCCGTCACTCGCTGCCGGCGGCAGCTCGCTCCTCCTGCTCACCACCAGGCCTCGTCCAGCCGGCCCTCGATGCTGCGCAGGTTCTCCCGCGTGCACCGGTCGCACAGGTAGGTCTGGCCGCGATCGCTGACCTGCGACGACCATGTGGCAGGTAGCTCCGGGGCGGTCGCCCCGCAGACGGCGCAGGTCACCGGCTCGGCCACACCCACAGTCTGACCCAACCGCATCGGCTGCCGCGAGGTTCCTTGCGCGCTCATCCTTCGTCGTGTTGGCTCCATCCGTCCGCCCTTGTGCGACAAGGGCAACAGCGCGGAGGTCGAAGCACATGACCGTGCAGGAGGACGTGGCCGCAGCCCGCGAGGCGGTCCGGGCGCTGGAGCGCGCCATCGCGACCGTCAGCGGCCACTACCCGGGCAGCGTGGACGCGCGTCGGCTGCAGTCCGACGTGGCCCGGGTCGCCGAGGACCTGCACCTGCTCGTCGGCCAGGACGCGGCCCCGGTGCCCCCGCCGAGGCTGGAGGAGATCGACGACACGGTCTACCCGCAGGACTTCTGGATGGACGCCGAGGACGAGGGCCTCGGCGGGGGCCACCACTGAGCCGAGCACCGCGCTGCTGGGAACCAGCCGCCGTACGCGCACGCGACGAGAAGGGACCGCATGACCACCACCCCTGAACGGGTCGCCCCCGCGGGCATCGGCGCGCCCGGCCGGGCCCGCATCGCGGCACGCACCCTGCGCACCGACCGCTGGTGGATCCAGCCGCTGATCACGGTCCTCGTGCTGCTGGCCTTCATCGTCTACGCGACGATCCGGGCCTTCATGAACAAGTACTACTGGGACGACCCGTACATCTCGCCGTTCTACTCGCCCTGCCTCTCGAAGTCCTGCCCGCCCGGCGCTCCCAGCCTGGAGATCTTCCCGGCCAACGGGTTCTTCACCCCGGCGGTGCTCATCCTCGTGTTCCCGCTGGGCTTCCGGCTCACCTGCTACTACTACCGGAAGGCCTACTACCGCTCGTTCTGGCTGTCGCCCCCGGCCTGCGCCGTGGCCGAGCCGCACGACCGCTACAGCGGTGAGACCCGCCTCCCGCTGCTCGGCCAGAACATCCACCGCTACTTCTTCTACGCCGGTCTCGTGTTCAACGTCGTCCTCACGTACGACGCGTTCCTCGCCTTCGACTTCGAGGGCTCGTTCGGGATCGGCCTGGGGACCGTGGTGCTCCTGGCCAACGCCACGCTGCTGTGGCTGTACTCGCTGTCCTGCCACTCCTGCCGGCACATCGTCGGGGGCCGGCTCAACCACTTCAGCAAGCACCCGGTGCGCTACCGCTTCTGGACCTTCGTCTCCAGGCTCAACGGCAAGCACATGCAGCTGGCCTGGGTGTCGCTGTTCGGAGTGGCCCTCACCGATCTCTACGTGATGCTCGTGTCCGCAGGCACCATCACTGACCCGAGGTGGATCCTCTGATGGTCGAGACCCACTCCTACGACGTCGTCGTCGTCGGGGCCGGCGGTGCCGGCCTGCGCGCCGCGATCGAGGCCCACGACCAGGGCGCCAGGGTCGCCGTGGTCTGCAAGTCCCTGCTCGGCAAGGCGCACACCGTGATGGCCGAGGGCGGCATCGCCGCCGCCATGGGCAACCTCTACCCGGACGACAGCTGGCGCGTGCACTTCCGCGACACGATGCGCGGCGGCAAGATGCTCAACCACTACCGGATGGCGGAGCTCCACGCGAAGGAGGCGCCGGACCGGGTCCTCGAGCTCGAGGAGTGGGGCGCGCTGTTCGACCGCACCCCCGAGGGCCTCATCAGCCAGCGCGACTTCGGCGGCCACCGCTACGCCAGGCTGGCACACGTCGGCGACCGCACCGGCCTGGAGATGATCCGCACCCTGCAGCAGCGCACGGTTGCGCTCGGCATCGACGTCTTCATGGAGACGACGATCACGCGGCTGCTCACCAAGGACGGTGCGATCGCAGGCGCCTTCGGGTATCGCCGCAAGGACGGGTCGTTCCTCGCGTGGGAGGCGCCCTCCGTGGTGCTCGCCACCGGAGGGGTCGGCAAGAGCTACGTCGTGACCTCGAACTCGTGGGAGTACACCGGTGACGGGCACTCGATGGCGCTCGGCGCCGGGGCGTCACTGGTGAACATGGAGTTCCTGCAGTTCCACCCGACCGGCATGGTCTGGCCGCCCTCGGTGAAGGGCATCCTCGTGACCGAGTCGGTCCGCGGCGACGGCGGGGTGCTGCTCAACTCCGAGGGCCGCCGGTTCATGTACGACTACATCCCGGACTTCTTCAAGAAGGAGACCAGCGAGTCGGAGGAGGAGGGCGACCGCTGGTACACCGACAAGAAGAACAACCGCCGCCCGGCCGAGCTGCTCCCCCGCGACGAGGTCGCCCGTGCGATCAACGCCGAGGTGAAGGCGGGCCGTGGCTCGCCGCACGGCGGGGTGTTCCTCGACATCGCCAACCGGCGCTCGCCCGAGTTCATCCGCAAGCGGCTCCCCTCGATGTACCACCAGTTCAAGGAGCTCGCCGGGGTCGACATCACCCAGGAGCCGATGGAGGTCGGCCCGACCTGCCACTACGTCATGGGCGGTGTGGAGGTCGACCCGGACAGCCAGCAGTCGACCGTGGCGGGCCTGTTCGCCGCCGGCGAGGTGTCCGGGGGCATGCACGGCAGCAACCGCCTGGGCGGCAACTCGTTGTCGGACCTGCTCGTGTTCGGCAAGCGCGCCGGTACGGCGGCAGCCGCCCACGCCCGCACTGCCGGCCGGACCGGGCTGCCCGAGGACCAGCTCGCGGCGGCGGAGGAGGCGGCGCTGCGGCCCCTCACCGAGACCGGGGGCGAGAACCCCTTCGAGGTCTGGCAGGACCTGCAGCGCTCGATGAACGAGCTGGTCGGCATCATCCGGACCGAGGTGGAGGTCAAGGAGGCCCTGGAGACCATCCAGCGCCTCAAGACCAAGAAGGTCACGGTCCCCGGCGGACGGGTCTACAACCCCGGCTGGCACCTGGCCCTCGACCTGCCGAACATGCTGCGCGTCTCGGAGTGCATCGCGAAGGCCGCCCTCGAGCGGCAGGAGTCGCGCGGCGGGCACACCCGCGACGACTTCCCCAAGACCGACCCCGAGTGGGGGAAGATCAACGTGATCTGCACGCTGGCCGAGGACGGGTCCGGCATCGCCATCAGCCGCAAGCCGCTGCCGGTCATGCCGCCCGAGCTGGCGTCGATCTTCGAGGAGTCCGCATGAGCTACAAGGCCCAGCTGCGGGTCTGGCGCGGCGACGACACCGACGGCGCCCTCGAGGACTTCACCGTCGAGGTGAACGAGGGCGAGGTCGTGCTCGACATCATCCACCGGCTGCAGGCGACCCAGGCGCCCGACCTCGCCGTGCGGTGGAACTGCAAGGCGGGCAAGTGCGGCTCGTGCTCCGCGGAGATCAACGGGCGGCCACGTCTGATGTGCCTGACGCGGATGGGGGACTTCGCCGAGGACGAGGTCGTGACCGTGACGCCGATGCGCACGTTCCCGGTCATCAAGGACCTCGTCACCGATGTGTCCTTCAACTACGAGATGGCGGCGCGGATCCCCGCCTTCTCCCCGAAGGAGCGGGAGAAGGACGGCACCTACCGGATGCAGCAGGTGGACGTCGAGCGCTCGCAGGAGTTCCGCAAGTGCATCGAGTGCTTCCTCTGCCAGGACGTGTGCCACGTCAACCGGGACCATGAGGACAACAAGCAGCACTTCGCCGGGCCGCGTTACCTCATGCGGATCGCCGAGCTCGACATGCACCCGCTCGACACCGTGGACCGCAAGGACCTGGCCCAGGAGGAGCTCGGGCTCGGCTTCTGCAACATCACCAAGTGCTGCACCGAGGTGTGCCCCGAGCACATCCACATCACCGACAACGGCCTCATCCCACTCAAGGAGCGGGTCGTGGACCGCAAGTACGACCCGCTGACGTGGCTGGGGCGGACCATCGGCCGCCGCAAGCCCGACGACGCCCCGAGGGAGACCTGATGAACGACCACATCTACCGCGTCACGGAAGTCGTCGGCACGTCGCAGGAGTCCGTGGCCCAGGCCATCCGCAACGGCGTCGCGCGGGTCTCTCGGACCGTGCGCAACGTCGAGTGGTTCGAGGTGACCGAGTCGCGCGGCGCCGTCGCGCCCGACGGCACGATCACCTTCCAGGTCGGCCTGAAGGTGGGCTTCCGCCTCGAGGGGTGATCTGACCCGGTCCGCGGACTGCGTCGTCACCCGATCGGTTGAAGAGCCTCATCGCATCTGCAGCTGGTGCCGATGGCACACGCATCGCAGGTCCCCGAGGGGAGGCAGCCGTGAAGCAGGTCCAGATCACCCGCACCCGCCGTACGCCGGCGCCGGCCGAGATCGACACTCGGACACCCTCGGGCCGCCCGCTCCCCTACTAGACCCCCTCCACGAACGACGACGCCGCGCCCCCGTCGGGGGCGCGGCGTCGTGGTGCGTCGAGGGGCTGCTCAGCCGTGCCACACGGCGAAGCAGCTCCGGCACAGCGCGTCCGGGGAGTCCAGCAGGCGGTAGAGCTCCTCCTCGCGACGGCAGAGGTCGCAGCACGCGCCGGCTGCGTCCGCCGAGGCCGCGCCGCCGTCGAGGTCGATGATCCGGGGGCCGCCGAGGTCGATGAAGCTCATGTCTTCAAGATCGGCCCTGGAGGCGTCGCCCACGACGCCCGCACGGAGTCACTTCACAGCTGCGCACATGCCGCCCGATGCCGCACGCACTGGGCAACACGGACTAGCCCCTCCCGACCCGGTCCCCGGCGTTAGGCCGAACGGGTGTTTTTCGCGCAGGGGACCAGGTCCTTGCGTGCTCCCCTTCACTGCGGACGAACCCGGACATCTCAGCCCCCCGCCCCGCTGGCGGGTCGCGACCCGTCCCCCGTACGGCGGACTGCTCCCGTCGAGGGCTGCACCGCGCCGGAGTCGCAGGTCATTTCATACCCGGACCGGCCGTGACGAACACATAGGTACCGCGCGAACACCGCAGGACGGACCCGAGGAAGCACCTCCGCCGACCCGCCTCCATCCGCACCTCGCGCGCCCCAGCCCTCGCTATCGCACGCCCACGGTCGGCCCACGGGTCGGCCGCGCCGTGCCAGGAAACCGGAGCCCGCCATGGCGCGACGCCTCGCCCTCAGCCTCCTCGCGGCGGTCGAGGCCGCCACCCTGCTCGGCGGCACCGGCGTCGCGGCGACGCTCGCGGGTCGCCCGACCGCGGCCCCGGCGTCGCCCGCCGCGGCGCCCCTGGTCACGACCCTCACCG
>JBKOVB010000135.1:0-32697 GCA_046723735.1 Actinomycetota bacterium
CCGGCGAACTCCTCCGCGAGCTCACGATCGACCAGTCCCGCGACTACCAGCCCACCGGCAAGAGCCGCTACCCGTCCCGAAAAACGGAGAAGACCGAACCCTGAGGGTTCGGTCTGTCCGGGATCTCGTGAGAGATCACACTGGCGCGCCCGAAGGGACTCGAACCCCTAACCTCTTGATCCGTAGTCAAGTGCTCTATCCGTTGAGCTACGGGCGCTTGTCACCCCGGAGGACGACGCGCAGCAGTCTAGCGGAGTCGCGCCGGGACCCGTCAGCCGCCGACCTCCGGTGCGACGGCCCCACTGCCCGTGAGGTCGAGCTCGAGCGCGTGGTAGCGCGGCGTGCGTGCAGCCGGGACGCGCACCCGGGAGCGCCGCTCGATCTGTTCCAGCGGTCCGGGCCTGGACAGCAGGTAGCCCTGCAGCATCGTGCAGCCGAGCCGTCGCAGCTGCTCGCGCTGCTCCTCGGTCTCCACGCCCTCCGCCACCGTGTGCATACCCACCGCGGTGGCCAGCCGGATGACTGCCCGCACGATCTCGCGGTCGACCGGCCCGCTGGCAAGCCCGTCGACGAACGACTTGTCCACCTTGATGGCGTCCACGGGGAAGCGCTTCAGGTAGCTCAGCGACGAGTAGCCCGTGCCGAAGTCGTCGATGGCGAGCCGCACGCGCAGCCGCTTGAGCGCGTGCAAGGTCGCCAGCGTCGCCTCGGTGTCGTCCATGACCACCGTCTCGGTGATCTCCAGCGTGAGCAGCTGCGGGGCCAGGCCGGTGCGTGCCAGCACCTGCGCCACCCGCTCGCACAGGTCGGGCTGCTGGAACTGCCGCGCGGACAGGTTCACCGCCATCACGATCGGCGTGGTCGGGTGGCGGTCGTTCCATTGCACTGCCGCGGCGCAGGCCTGCTCGAGGACCCAGTCGCCGAGCGGCAGGACGAGCCCGCTCTCTTCGGCGACGTCCATGAACCGCCCCGGAGCGAGAAGGCCCCGCGTCGGGTGCCGCCAGCGCACCAGCGCCTCGAGGCCGTGCAGCACGTTCGTGCGCGCGTCGACCACCGGCTGGTAGTGCAGCTCCAGCTCACCGGCCGTGATGGCCTGACGGAGCTCGGTCTCCAGGTCCAGCCGCGCCAGCGCCTGCTCGTCCGCGTCCGCCGCAGCCACGACGTACCGGTTCTTGCCGTGGTTCTTCGCCTGGTACATCGCGATGTCCGCCGCGGCGACCAGGTCACCGGTCGCGCCGCCCGGCTCGCCCAGCGCGATGCCGATGCTGACGGTGACGACCACGTCCCGGCCCGCCACCACGATCGGCTCGCGGAGCGCCCGGAGCACGCGTTCGGCGGCCCGCACGGGTTCGCCCGCGTCCTGCACCGTCTCGAGCAGCACCGTGAACTCGTCCCCGCCGAACCGGGCGACGGTGTCCGCGGGACGCAGCACCTGGCAGATGCGGCGCGCCACCGCCTGCAGGACCTCGTCGCCGAACTGGTGCCCGAGGCTGTCGTTGATGACCTTGAAGCGGTCCACGTCCACGAACAGGACGGCCTGGGCGCCGCCCTCGCGCAGCGCCCGGGCGCGGGCGTGCTCGAGCCGGTCGAGGAACAGCGCCCGGTTGGGCAGCCCGGTCAGCGGGTCGTGGAAGGCCTGGTGCAGCAGCCGCTGCTCAAGCGCCTTGCGCTCGCGCACGTCGCGGATCACCACCACCGTCCCGGCCACCGCGCCGTCCCGCAGGACCGGGCTGGCGGTGAGCGCAACGTCCAGCCGCGTGCCCTCCCGGGACAGCAACAGGTAGTCGTCCAGCCGGACCGTCTCGCCGGAGCGCAGCCGGGGCAGGTGCACCCAGCCGCCCTCGACGCTGCCGGCCGGGTCCACCGCCGGCGCGAACAGCTGCCCGACCAGCGCACCCGGCCGCCACCCGAGCAGCTCGGCTGCCGCCGGGTTCGCGAAGGTGACCCGGCCGTCGTCGTCCAGCGCGAGCACGCCCTCGCCGAGGCTGCGCGTGATGGCGTCCAGCTGCTCGTACAGCAGCGCGTTCGCCAGCGCTCCCGACGCCACCGCGGCCAGGGCCTGCAGCCGGCTCAGGTCTCCGGCGGTCCAGCTGCCCCCGGTCGATCGGTCGGCCACCTCCAGCGCGGTGTCGCCGGAGACCGGGACCCGAAGCCCGCCGGGCAGCCCCGGCGCGTCCGGCCGGACCAGCCTCGCAGAGCCGGCGACCAGCAGGTCACGCGCAGCCGTCACCAGCGCCGACCGCACCCCCTGCGGCTCCACGGTGGCGTGGATGCGGTTCGCCGCGTCGTACAGCGCGTCCGCCCGCGTGCGCTCCTGCCGCTGCCGGACCACCTCGGCGTACCCGACGTGCAGCAGCGCCGCCGGCACCACCACGACGGCCACCGCCGCCGGG
Source organism: Actinomycetota bacterium (assembly GCA_046723735.1). Classification (GTDB taxonomy): domain Bacteria; phylum Actinomycetota; class Actinomycetes; order Mycobacteriales; family SCTD01; genus RYN-111. Next base: position 2,394 of record JBKOVB010000135.1, read on the forward strand.
TGCGCATCACAAAGTGCGACGACGAGCGTGCCGACGCCGAGCGACCCCAGCCACACCGCGACCCGCAGGCCGGCGCCGTCCCGCAGCAGCGCCACGAACCGGTTGCCCGTGGCGACTGCGATGACGCCCGCCACGGCTACCGCCGCCGTCACGCAGCACACCAGGCCGCCCACGAAGGCAGCCACGTAGCCGCGCAGGCCCGCACTTGGGCCGGCACCGAGCAGGTGTGCCGTCAGCAGGCCCAGCCCCGCGGCGGTGGTGACCGTGCCCACGTTGAAGAGCAGCTTCACGCCTCCGCGTCGCGTCACGGCGCTCCCGACCAGCAGCGCCACGCCGAGTGCGGCGAGCATCTGCGCCGGCGCGAGCAGCATGACCATCGGCACGAAGAACACCTCGTCGAGGTGCAGCGCCTCCGACTGCCCCTGGTGCGTCAGGTGCAGCGGCACCAGCCGGGTGGCGGTCACCGCCACCGCCAGCGCCGCCACGAGCCAGACCGGCGCGACCGGGTAGCGGTGCCGTGTCGCGACGGCAACCGCGACGGTCGCCACCCCGGCCGTCGCGGCGCCCAGGCTGATCAGGCGGACGTGCAGCGCCGTACGGCGCACTTCGACGGTCACGCCCAGTCAGCCGCGTACCAGTTCGAGTCGTACCAGCTCGAGGTGTACCAGCTGGACGTGTACCAGCTGCTCGTGTACCAGCTGGACGTGTACCAGCTGGACGTGTACCAGCTGCTCGTGTACCAGCTGGAGGTGTACCAGCTCGACGTCGTCCAGTCGCCGTTGAAGTAGGTCAGCGGGTCCCACAGCGTGTTCTGCGCGGTGAGCAGCCCGCTGACGCAGGAGTAGACGGGGAGCACGTGGCCGAGCAGGTCGACGACGGTGCCGGTCTGGATGTTGTCCGCCAGCGAGCCGCGCGACAGCTGGAGCGAGCCGGCGCCGGTAGAGGGGGTCAGCCCCTGGTTGGCCGCCCGCGTCGAGTCGCTCGTCGTCGCGGCGTACGCGTCGAGCCAGCCGGCCCCGACCTTGCTCGCGTCGGTGACCGGCCCTTCCCGCGCGGTGTCGACCAGCCGCGCCTTGACCTGGTCAGGTGTGAGCGACGGCGTCCGGTTGAGCACCAGCGCGGCCGTGGCGGACGTGATCGCAGTGGCGAACGACGTACCGGAGCCCTTGAAGTACGACGTGCCGACCCGCGCGGACGGGAACGCGTTGTCCACGTAGGAGCCAGGGACCCGGCTGGAGACGACCGAGGTGCCGGGCGCGGCGAGGTCGGGCTTCTGAAGGCCGTTCGCGGCGGTCGGGCCGGTGCCGGAGAAGGACGCGACGGAGTCGTCGCCGAGGCCGGGCGTCGTGGCGTCGCGCACCGCGCCGACGGTGACGACGAACGGGTCGTCTGCCGGCTTGTTGATGGTGCCCGCGCCGGGCCCGCTGTTGCCGGCGCTGACCACGACGACCAGCCCGGCCCGCCACGCCCGCTCGACCGCCGCGTCCAGCGGGTCGATCCGGTAGTCCTGCCTGGAGTCCGTGCCGAGGGAGAGGTTGACGACCCGGATGTTGTAGACGTCCTTGAACGAGACCGCCCATTGCAGCGCGGCCATCACGTGCGTGATGTCGGCCGAGCCGTCCTTGCCGGCGATCTTCAGCGAGATCAGGTCGACGTCCGGTGCCACACCCTTGACGGCCCCGCCGGACGCCGCACCGCTGCCGGCGATGAGGCCACCGATGAAGGTGCCGTGCCCGAACCGGTCGACGCCGTCGCCCTCACCGCTGAAGTCCTCGCTGTGAACCACCTTGCCGGCCAGGTCGCCGGTCGCGTTGATCCCGGTGTCGATGACGGCGACGCCGACATGGCCGCCCGTGTACCCGGCGCGCCACAGCTGGTCCGCACCCACGACGCTCGGGTAGACGGCGCTCGCGACGCCACTGCCCTGGCCGTAGGACCCCGCGAACGTCACGCGGCCGTCGGGCACGACCTCGCTGACGACGCCGGGCAACCCCTGCAGCACCGGTACGGCGGACGCCGGCACCTTCGCCGCGAACCCGCCGACGATGGGCAGCTCTCGGGTGACCGTGCCGCCGAGGGCGACGACGGCGTGTTCGGCGGCCGCGCCGGCGTGCACCTCCCGGACCAGGACGTCGACCGTGCGCCCCGCGAAGGGGCCTGGTGCCGCGGCACCGTGCAGTCCCGCGACCAGCGCAGTGGCGGTGGCCAGCACCACGGCACGGACGACGCGCGTACGCCGGGACGGCGACGAGTGAAGGTGGACCAGCGTTCGGTTCATCGGACCAGCCAGTCGGTAAGGCCCCCTCTTCCCCCGGGGGCGTCGCCAGGCAGTGTCCGGCTGCCGGACCTCGAGGCCCATAGCCAGATCGGGCCGTTTCCGTGAGTGATCCACTACGGAGAGTGACCAGGACTGGTCTCTGCACCGGCAACGGTGACGGAGCGCGCACGAACCGTCACGCGCCGGCTCCTACGGGCCGGAGCGCGGCTCCGGGAGCGCGGGCGGGCCATCGAGCTCGCCGATCATGACCGCCGACAGGAGGGCCTGCTCGGCGAGGACCTCCGGTCGCCACAGGCAGCGGGCGTGGACGAGCCGGTGGTCGCTGCCGAGCACGAACGACGTCACGTCCATCACCAGCCGGATGCGCTCCCGGCACTCGGGGCACACCGGGTCCTGGGCCCCGGCCAGACCGGCCAGGTGCAGCACGCCCTGCTCGTCGAGCTCGACCCGAAACCTCTGAGCGGTCATTCCCGCTGCCCTCCTGCGCTGCCGCCAGGACCTCGTCCTCCGCTCACATCGGCACGTGCGAAAGGCCGTCCGCTCACCCGATCGGGGCACCCCGTCGCTCAGTGGTACTCGACCCGCAGCCGCTCGCTCGTCGGCCGCGACTGGCAGGTGAGCACCACCCCGGCGGCGAGCTCCTCCGGCTCGAGCGCGTAACAGGCATCCATCTCGACGGTGCCCTCGACGAGCCGGGCACGGCAGGTGCCGCAGACGCCGCTGCGACAGGAGTACGGCGCGTCCGGGCGCACCCGCTGCACTGCCTCCAGCACGGTGTCGTCGCCTTGCAGCGTCACGGTGGTGGTCCGGCCGCCGAGCAGCGCCTCCACGACCGTGCCCGTGACCTCGGGGTGCGGGCGGGCAGGCACCGGGTCCGCGTAGAAGAGCTCGCTGTGCACCGGCGCCTTCCCGGCCAGCTCCTCGCGCGCCGCCGTGACCAGCCCGAGGGGGCCGCACAGGTACCACTCGTCGACGCCCCTCCCGAACGTCTCCAGCAGCTGGCGCAGGCGCTCGCCCTCCATCCGGCCGGTGAGCAGCTCACTGCCCTGCTCCTCGCGGGACAGCACGTGCACCAGCTCGAAGCGTGCCAGGTGCCGGTCCTTCAGGTCTTCGAGCTCCTCGAGGAACATCACGTCACGCGACGTCCGGTTGCCGAAGAGCAGCACCACCTGGGCGCCCTCGTCCAGCGCCGTGGCCGCGATGGACAGGATCGGCGTGATGCCGCTCCCGGCCGCGAGCAGCCCGAAGCGCTTCTCCCCCAGGCCTTCTCGCGGGCCGAACGTCCCTGACGGCGGTAGCGCGTCCACCTCGGTGCCCACCTCGAGACCGCACGCCCACGGCGACACCAGCCCTCCGGGCAGCACCTTCACACCGACTCGTAACGACCCACCGACCGGGGAGCAGACGGAGTAGGTACGGCGGTGCTCCTGCTCTCCTTCCCACCGCCGCACCGTCAGGTGCTGCCCGGGCTGGAAGGTCCAGTCGGCGCCCTCGAAGGTGAGCGCCACCGCGTCGTCGGTGAGCTGCTCCCGCGCGGCGACACGCAGACTGGTCCAATCCATCAGTGCTGCTTGAGCTCTTCGAACGGCTCCCGGCACGACCGGCAGCGCCACAGCGCCTTGCACGCCGTCGCCCCGAACCGTGACATCACCTCGGTGTCGTGGCTCCCGCACCGCGGGCACTCCAACGTCACCGGGCGACCCCTGTCTCCCCATGGCTCAGGTGCGATCACACCTGCGTATGCGTCATCCGACATGGAGCCCAGAGAGACACGGCTCGTGTGGCGGCGCGGCAACCCCAGCTCCACCGGGCCGCGCCCCGGCGCCGCGATCCCGTGCTGCGTCAGGGCTTCTCGTCCACGCTCGCTCAGCCAGTCGGTGGTCCAGGCCGGGGACAGGACCGTCTCGACGTCCGCCTCGAACCCGGCCTCCGCGAGCACCTTCTCCACGTCGGCGCGGATCGTCTCCAGGGCCGGGCAACCGCTGTACGTCGGGGTCACGCACACCCGCACCCTGCCGCCCTCGACCTCGACCGACCGGAGGATCCCGAGGTCGCTGATCGTGAGGAACGGCAGCTCCGGATCCGGCACCGCGGCCACCAGGTCGATGACGTCCGACGTGCTCACCACTGGGCCCCCGGGTGCGCTCGGTGCAGCGACTGCATCTCGGCCAGCAGGTATCCCAGCGCCTCGGTGTGCTCCCCTGTCCTGCCACCCGAGGGCCGCCAGGTCGTCTCCGGGACAGCCAGCGTCGCCTCGGCGAGCACGGGCTCCACGGTCGCCCTCCACCGGCTCTCGAGCGACGGGCTGTCGAGCAGCTCGAAGGCGTACGGCCACACGAAGGTCAGCCCCGCCTCCACCCGGTGGTGCGACTCCTCCGTCCCGTCACCCAGCCGGACGACCCACAGGGCGGCGTGCTCCAGGTGGTACCGCGCCTCCTTGAGCGCCCGGGCGGCCACCCCGGAGAGCAGCGGTTCGTCGGAACTTGCCGCCTCTTCCCACGCCAGCACCTGCCAGGCCGAGAACAGCAGCTGCCGCGCCATGGTCTGCCCGAAGTCGCCGTTGGGGAGCTCCGCCAGCAGGCAGTTGCGGAACTCGTGCTCCTCACGCAGGTAGGCGAGCTCGTCCTCGTCACCTAGCCCGCCGAGCAGCGTGCGGGCGACGCCGAGCAGGTCGAGGGAGATGTTGAGCAGCGCCACGTCCTCCTCGAGGGTGGGGGCGCGCGCCGCCCACTCCGAGAGCCGCTGACCGAGGACGAGGCAGTCGTCGGCGTACCAGAGCGCGGGCGAGGAGAGCACGGGCGTCACAGGTTCTTCACCCCCTCGGGCACCTCGTAGAAGGTGGGGTGCCGGTACGGCTTGTCGCCGGCCGGGTCGAAGAACACGTCCTTCTCCTCGGGCGACGACGCGACCACCGCGGACGACGGCACGACCCAGATGGACGCGGCGTCCTCACGGCGGCTGAACACGTCCCGCGCGTTCTGCAGCGCGACTTCGGCCTCGTCGGCGTGCAGCGACCCGACGTGCGTGTGCGACATCCCGCGACGGGGCCGGACGAAGACCTCCCAGAGCATCAGGCCGCCTTCCGCTTCGCGGCGTGGGCCGCCGCGGCCTGGCGCACCCAGGCCCCCTCCTCGTGCGCCTGCACCCGGAACGCGAGCCGCTGCCGGTTGCACGGGCCGTCGCCGGCCAGCACCCGCTGGAACTCATCCCAGTCGATGTCGCCCTCAGGCACCGAGAGCCCGAGCCACTCCGCCTGCGGCACGGTCACGTCGATGAACCGCTGCCGCAGCTCGTCGTTGGTGAACCGCTTGATGCCCCAGGCCATCGACTGCGCTGAGTGCGCGCTCATCGCGTCGGGCGGGCCGAACATCATGAGCGTCGGGAACCACCACCGGTCCAGCGCCGCCTGAGCCATCGCCTTCTGGCTCGCGGTGCCGTGGCACAGCGCGGTCATCGCCTCGAAGCCTTGCCGCTGGTGGAAGCTCTCCTCCTTGCAGATGCGCACCATCGCCCGCGCGTACGGCCCGTAGGAGCAGCGGGTCAGCGGCACCTGGTTCATGATCGCAGCACCGTCCACGAGCCAGCCGATCGCGGCGACGTCGGCCCAGGTCGTGGTTGGGTAGTTGAAGATCGTGGAGTACTTCTGCCGCCCGGTGTGCAGCTGGTCGAGCAGGTCGTCGCGGTCGACTCCCAGGGTCTCTGCCGCGCCGTACAGGTAGAGGCCGTGACCTGTCTCGTCCTGCACCTTCGCGACGAGGATGCACTTGCGCCGCAGCGACGGCGCGCGCGTGATCCAGTTGCCCTCGGGCTGCATCCCGATGATCTCGGAGTGCGCGTGCTGCGCGATCTGCCGGACCAGCGTCTTGCGATAGCCGTCAGGCATGTCGTCACGCGGCTCGATCCGCTCGTCGGCGGCGATGCGCTCGTCGAAGGTCATCACCATGGGCGCTCCCTGGATTTCCGACCGATCGTTCAAATATTGACTCGTGGGTCCCGAGGAGGTCAAGGTGCAGGGGTGACCGCACCCCGGATGACCGCACCGACGCCGCGCCTATCAAGGAGGAGGGGCCGGCCCGCGCGGCACGAGCGGGAGGCGCTGCTCGCGCTGGTGACGCGCGAGTTCCTGCAGCGCGGGTACGACGCCACCTCCATGGAGGACCTCGCCGCGGCCACCGGGCTCACCAAGTCGGCGCTGTACCACCACGTACGCGGCAAGGAGGACCTTCTCCGCGAGGCGGTCTCCCGTGCGCTGGACGCGTTGTTCGCGGTGCTCGAGGAGCAGCCCAGTCGCACCGGTCCGGCCGTGCAGCGGCTGGAGCACGTCGTACGGCGGTCGGTCGAGGTCCTGGTCACCGAGCTGCCTTCGGTGACGTTGCTCCTGCGCGTGCGGGGGAACACCGCGACGGAACGGTGGGCGCTGCAGCGGCGGCGGGACTTCGACGCGCGGCTGACCCGTCTGGTGCGACAGGCGGTGGACGAAGGCGACCTGCGGGCCGACCTCGACCCGGCGCTGGTGACGCGGCTGCTGTTCGGGACGGTCAACAGCGTGGCGGAGTGGTACCGGCCGGGGCACGGCGACGGGGTGCCGGACGCGGTCGTGGCGATGGCCTTCGAGGGGCTGAGAAGGAGCTGAGATGCAGAGTTTCGTGGCAGGCGCGTGGCGGACGCTCGACGGCGACACCGCTCCCGTACTCGATGCCTCCACTGGCGAGGAGGTCGCGCGGCTGCCGCTCGCACCAGTACCTGCCGCGGAGGCGCTCGCCTACGCCCGCGCGCACGGCGCCAACCTGCGCGCGCTGTCGTTCCAGGACCGCGCCGCGATCCTCAAGCAGCTCGGCACCGCGGTGCTCGAGCGCAAGGAGGAGCTCTACGCGCTCTCGGCCCAGGCCGGGGCCACCGCGCGCGACGCCGCGGTCGACGTCGACGGCGGCGCCGGCACGCTGCTGTCGTACGCGAGCAAGGGACGCCGCGAGCTGCCCGCCGGCACCGTGCTCGTCGACGGGCCGGTCGAGCCGATCGGCAAGACCGGCGCGTACGTCGGCCAGCACGTGCTCACCCCGCTCACCGGTGCGGTGCTGCAGGTCAACGCCTTCAACTTCCCGGTGTGGGGGATGCTCGAGAAGCTCGCGCCCGCGTTCCTCGCCGGCGTGCCGTCGGTGGTGAAGCCCGCCCCGCAGACGGCATACGTCACTGAGGCTGCGCTGCGCATCATGCTCGAGACCGGGTTGCTCCCAGAGGGCTCGCTGCAGCTGCTCATCGGTGGCGTGGACGGCCTGCTCGACGACCTCACCGGCCAGGACGTGGTGGCGTTCACGGGCTCCGCCACCACCGGCGCGAAGCTGCGTGGGCACCCGGTGGTGCTGAACCGCGCCGTGCGCTTCACTGCCGAGGCGGACTCCCTGAACGCCTGCGTGCTCGGCTCTCCCGAGCTGCTCGACCTGTGGGTGAAGGAGGTCGCCCGCGAGGTCACCCAGAAGACCGGTCAGAAGTGCACCGCGATCCGCCGTGCGTTCGTGCCGCGCACGATGCTCGACGACGCCGCGGACGCGCTGCGCACCGCGCTCGAGAAGGTCCACGTCGGCGACCCGCGGGACCCGGACACGCGGATGGGCCCCCTCGTCGACACGGCCCAGGCCGCGCGGGTGCGGGAGGGCATCGAACGGCTCGGCGGCACCACGGTGCTGCAGGGCGGCGGCGAGGGGGCGTTCCTCTCCCCCGTGGTGCTGCGCCAGGACGACCCCTTCACGGCTGCGGTGCACGAGGTGGAGGCGTTCGGCCCCGTCACGACCCTGCTCCCGTACGACGACCCCGCCGCCCTTCCGTCACTGCTCGCCCTCGGACGCGGGTCCCTGGTCGCCACGGTGGTCAGCGCCGACGACGACTTCGTCCGCGATCTCGTGGTCGGCACCGCGCCGCACCACGGCCGGATCCAGGTGCTCGACCCGACCGGCGCGCCGGAGTCGACCGGGCACGGCGCCGCGCTCGCGACGCTCGTGCACGGCGGGCCCGGCCGTGCCGGCGGCGGTGAGGAGCTCGGTGGCCTGAGGGCGGTGCACCACCACATGCAGCGAACCGCCGTACAGGGCTCGCCGCAGGCGATCACGGCCGTCACCGGCACGTGGGTGCGCGGCGCCGCCCGCGACGAGACGGTGCACCCGTTCCGCAAGACCTTCGCGGAGCTGCACGTCGGCGACGGCGTCACGACCGGCTCGCACCTGGTGACCCGCGAGGACGTCGACCGGTTCGCGGACCTGACCGGCGACACGTTCTACGCGCACACCGACGAGCAGGCGGCTGCCGCGAACCCCCTCTTCGGCGGGATCGTGGCGCACGGATACCTGGTCCTGTCGCTGGCGGCGGGGCTGTTCGTCGACCCGGCGCCCGGGCCCGTGCTCGCCAACACCGGGCTCGACCGGCTGCGCTTCACGCGCCCGGTCAAGCCGGGCGACAGCATCCACGTGGTGCTGACGGTCAAAGAGATGACAGCGAAGACGGCCGAACACGGCGAGGTGCGCTGGGACGTGCAGGTGCTCGACGGCGAGGATGCCCTGGTGGCGAGCTACGAGCTGCTCACCCTCGTTGCCGCCTGACGCCCTGCGTCGACGCACCGGATCAGGGGCGGCGGTACCACCGCGCGAGGGCGCCGTCGGCTGACACCGCCCGCAGCCGCTCCTCCGCGGCGGCTCGCGACTCGCGGGTCGCGACCACGAGCAGCTGGTCGCCGCGCTGCAGCCGGAAGTCACCGGCCGGCACCCGCCCGACCCCCTCGCGCACCACCAGCGACAGCGACGAGCCCTCCGGGAGCCGCAGCTCGTCGACGTACACGCCGTGCAGGTGCGACCGCGGCCGCACCGTCACCTGGAGCAGATCGGCCCCGAGGGTCTCGAGCGGCGCGGCCTCGACCTCCAGGTCACGGGCCTCCAGGTCCTCGACCACGCCGAGCCGGCGTCCGACGAACGGCAGCGTCGGGGCCTGCACCAGCGTGTAGACCACGACGATCACGAACACTGCGTCGAGCACGTCGGTGCCACCCGGCACGCCTTCGGCGACCGGCACGGTGGCCAGCACGATCGGTACGGCGCCGCGCAGCCCCGCCCAGGACAGGAAGGCCTGCTCGCGCCAGCGGATCCCGAACGGCGTGGCCGACAGCAGCACCGCCAGCGGGCGACCGAGCAACAGCGCGACGGTCCCGACGAGCAGGGCGGTGGGCACCGCGTCGAGCAGCCGGGACGGCGAGGCGAGCAGCCCGAGCAGCACGAACAGGCCGAGCTCGGCCAGGAGCGACAGCGACGTGGCGAAGCCGATGACGGCCCGCCGGTGCGGCAGCCGGGTGCTGCCGACGACCACGCCCGCGACGTAGACGGCGAGGAACCCGCTGGCGTGCAGCACCCCGGCCACGCCGAACGACAGCAGCACGAACGCGACGGTGGCCAGGGGGTACAGACCGGCGCTGGGCAATGCCAGCCGGCCCAGCGCGCTCCGGCCCAGCCATCCGACGGCGAGGCCGACGACGAGCCCGGCGGCGAGCTCGTAGACGACCAGCCCGCCGACCTCCCACCAGGCGCGCGTGCCCCAGGAGTGCGACGAGGCCAGCGTGACGAGCACGAGAGTCGGGGCATCGTTGAGGCCGGACTCCGCCTCGAGCAGCGACCGCAGCCGTTGTCGCACCGGCAGGCGACGCAGCACCGAGAACACCGCCGCCGCGTCGGTGGACGACACGGTGGCGCCCAGCAGCAGGGCGATCCGCGGGTCGGTGCCGAGCACTGCCACGCACGTGCCGGCCACCACCGTGACGGTGACGGCCACCCCGAGGGTGGAGAGCACGACCGCGGGCGCCGCCACCCGCCGTACGGAGGCCCAGCGGGTGGTCAGTCCGCCCTCGGCGAGGATGATCGCCAGGGCGACCAGCCCGAGGTCCTCGGTGAGCCGGTAGTCCTCGAACTGCAGGCCGAGCCCCGACTCACCCAGCAGCAGCCCGAGGAAGAGGTAGACCAGCAGGGCCGGGACGCCGGTGCGGCTGGCGAGCCGTACCGCGAGCACAGCGACCAGCAGCAGCGCGCACCCGGCAAGGAGCACGAGGTGCACGGACTGGTCCATCTCGGAATCCTGGCAGAATGCTGCGGTGCGCAGACGACCTCACTGGGCCGGCGAGCTGCTCGTCATCGCCCTCCTGCTCGTCGTCTACGACCAGGTGGCCGCGCTCGCGAAGGTGCACGCGGAGACCGCCGTCGAGCACGGCAAGGCGATGCTGGCGCTGTCGCCGTTCGGCCTCGAGAAGGCCGCGGACCTGTGGCTCGCCGGGGTGCGCTGGCTGCACGCACCGGCGGCCTACTACTACGACCTGGCGCACATCGACGTGACGCTCGTGGTGTTCGTCGCGTGCTTCGCGCTCACGCCCGACGTCTACCGGCGGGCCCGCACCGCCCTTCTCGCAGTCAACGCGATCGGGCTGCTGGTGTTCTTCGCGTTCCCTGTGGCGCCGCCGCGGTTGCTACCAGGGGCGGGCTTCGTCGACATCGTCGCCGGCTCCGGTACCTGGGGCGCGTGGGAGGCGGGCGGCGGCATCGCCGACCGCGCCAACGAGCTCGCCTCGATGCCCTCGCTGCACGCCGCCTGGGCGGTGTGGGTCGCGCTGACCATCACCGCGATGACCGGTCTCTGGTGGGTGCGCGCGCTGGGCTGGACGCACGTCGCCCTCACCGTGACCGTGGTGGTCGTCACGGGCAACCACTACCTCGTCGACGTCGTGGCCGGGGCCGCCACCGTGGGCGTCGCCTGGGCGGTGGCGCCGCTTCTCGCCGTACGCCGGGTGCCCGGCCTCGTCCGCGAGCCGGGGCTCGCGGCGGTCGACTAGGTCCGCTGGGGGGACGACTTCGACGGTGCTGCCGTGTCGTCGGTGAACGCATCGCCGCAGAACGTCGCACCGAGCGAGGTGTAGATGGCGCCGGTCTCGTCCATGGCTCGCTCGAAGCGGGTCAGCCCTGGCAGAGCTGCCTTGTACGCGGTCAGGTCATGGCGGCGCAGGGCGGCGGAGAGCTGGTCGAGCGTCGCCGTGCCGCGCTGCACCGCTTGCAGCTGCACGTCCAGCCGATGCCCCGTGGCTCCCGCCGACGCGGGCCGCGGCACCCGGCGCAGCGTCCTGACGGCGGACCGGATCAGCGCGGCCTGCTTCGGGAAGACGTGCAGGACCTCGTCGGCGGCCGGACGGTCCGGCAGCTGCGCGATCGCCTCGGCGGTCTTGGCGCACGCCAGGTCGGCGGCCTGGATGAAGCCGCCCTGGGTCGGGACGTGCCGGCCGTGGTCGGAGATCCGGTCAGCCCACGGCAGGGGCAGCGACGCGTCCGGGTAGAGGAGCGAGACGGGTAGGCCCCAGGTCTGCTCGGCGGACAGGAGGGCGTCGAAGCCGTCGCCGTAGGCGCGCACGAGGCCCGTGCGGTCGCCCTTGGCATGGGTCGCGCGGTCGAGCGTCTTCATCGCGTCGGTCAGCGCCGTGAGACCCGCTCCCAGCTGATCGGCCTCGTCCCTGAAGCGGGCAGGAGGGGTGAGCCGGTGCAACGCCGTCGACACCGCGGCGAGGTCCTTGACCGCGCCGCCGTGGAGGATGACGTCATCGCGGGCGGCGAGCTGTCCCGGCTGTGGCTTCGCGAACGCGTCGGCGACGTCCTGCACCGGCTGCACCGCGTCGAAGACGCGGACCACGAGCGGACGTACGGCGTCGACGTAGGCCTTCTCGACGCGCTTCTCGGTGGCGATGCGACGCTGCTTCGCGAGGTCCGCGCGCTGGTCGGCGGCTGCCGCGACACCGACGCCGAGCTCGCTCAGCGCCAGCAGCCCGACGAGGGCAGGGATGACACGACGGAGGCTGGGCACGGCCGTTTCAACGAGCGCGGTGACAGCCAGTGACGCCGAGCCTCACAGCGACTTCACAGCAAGCCTCCAGGAGCGACCCACCCGGTCAGGTCGATGCTGGAGGCATGCCCGCACCCACGGCCGAGGCCCGCCTGCTCGTCGTCGACGACGAGCCGAGCATCGTCGAGCTGCTGTCCGCATCGCTTCGCTTCGCGGGCTTCGAGGTGGAGACGGCGTCCGGTGGGCTCGAGGCGGTCGAAGCCGCGCGCTCCTACCGCCCCGACCTGCTGGTGCTCGACGTGATGATGCCGGGGCTGGACGGGTTCGGAGTCGTCCGGCGGCTGCGCCAGGAAGGTGACCGCACGCCCGTGCTGTTCCTCACCGCCAAGGACGCCACCGAGGACAAGGTGCAGGGCCTGACGCTCGGCGGCGACGACTACGTCACCAAGCCGTTCTCCCTCGAGGAGGTCGTGGCGCGGATCCGGGCAGTGCTCCGTCGTACGTCGACGTCGCCGGCCGCCGCCGCGCACCTGACGTTCGCCGACATCGAGCTCGACGAGGACACCCACGAGGTCTGGAAGAACGGCGAGCTCGTGCAGCTGTCGCCGACCGAGTTCAAGCTGCTGCGGTACTTCATGCAGAACTCCGGGCGCGTGCTGTCGAAGGCCCAGATCCTCGACCACGTGTGGAACTACGACTTCGGTGGCGACGCGAACGTCGTGGAGAGCTACGTCTCCTACCTGCGGCGCAAGGTCGACACCACCGAGCCGCGGCTGCTGCACACGCTGCGCGGCGTCGGGTACGTGCTGAGGGTGCCGCGTCAGTGAGCCGTGTCCCGCTCCGCATCACCCTGGTGGTGGTCGCGGTGCTGCTGTCGGGCATCGGGCTCGCCGTGAGCGGGATCGCGGTGGCACGACAGGTGCACGGCTACCTGCAGGACCGCGTCGACTCGCAGCTGAACGACGCGCTGCGCTCTCCGCGCGACCTGGAACAGGCCCTGCAGGGCCGACCGCTGCGGCCCGGCTCGTTCGGCATCGTCTACGTCCAGGTCGCCGGGCAGAGCTCCCCGCTGCCCCAGCGCTTCGCGCGCCCGGAGGTCCCGACGACCTCCCGCGTCGGCGAGAAGCCCTTCACCGTCGGGTCCACGTCCGGCGACCGCAAGTGGCGCATGGTCGAGGCGTTCAACGTGAACGGCGACGTGCTCGCCGTCGCCGTCCCGCTCGACGAGGTGCAGCGCACCGTGTCCAACCTCCTGCGCATCGAGATGGTGGTCGGAGCGGTCGTGCTGGGCGTCGTCGGGGTGGCGGCCTTCGCCCTCGTACGCCGGTCGCTGCGCCCCCTCGTGGCCGTGGAGTCCGCGGCGCAGGCGGTGGCCGAGGGCGACCTGACGCAGCGCGTCCCCGAGGGCGACCCGCGGACCGAGGTGGGCTCCCTGTCGAGGTCGTTCAACACGATGGTGGCGCAGGTGGAGGAGGCCTTCGCCGAGCGCGAGGCCAGCGAAGCGGACGCCCGGCGCTCCGAGGAGAAGATGCGCCGCTTCGTCGGCGACGCCTCGCACGAGCTGCGCACCCCGCTCACCTCGATCCGTGGCTTCGCGGAGCTCTACCGGCAGGGCGCGCTGCCCTCCCAGGCAGACGTCGACCGCGCGATGGCCCGGGTCGAGTCGGAAGCCGCGCGCATGGGCCTGCTCGTGGAGGACCTGTTGCTGCTGGCCCGCCTCGACCAGCAACGGCCGTTGGAGCACGCACCGGTCGACCTGCTCCAGCTGGCACGCGACGCGGTGCACGACGGTCGAGCCATCGAGCCGGCGCGCAGCATCGACCTCGAGGTGGTGGCGAGCGGCGCGGCGCCCGTCGTCTCGGGCGACGCCAGCCGGCTGCGGCAGGTGCTCGGCAACCTCGTGAGCAACGCCCTCACGCACACCGACGCCCCGGTCGTCGTCCGCGTCTCGACCCACACCGGCGCGGCCGTCGTCGAGGTCGTCGACAAGGGCCCCGGCATCCCTGAGGAGGAGCGCGGCAAGGTGTTCGAGCGCTTCTACCGGGCCGACACCTCACGCACGCGGGCCTCAGGCGGTACCGGTCTGGGGCTGTCCATCGTGGCGGCGCTCGTCGCCGCGCACCGCGGAGTGGTCGAGGTCGACGAGACGCCGGGAGGCGGGGCCACCTTCCGGGTCACGCTGCCGTTGGCCGGCTGACCGGGCAGACGACTCCGGACGGGAGTCGCGGCAGGCCGTACGGGTCGGTTGCGACGGGGAGGGCTCAGAGCAGCCCGTGGAGCAGGCCGCCCACACCGTGCAGCAGCCCGCCCACCAGACCGGGCGGCGTGGGGGCGACCGAGGGTGCCGGCGCGACCACGGGGACCACCACCACCGGGACCACCGTCGGCCTCCCCACCGTGGTCGGCGCGGGCAACGTCGGCAGGGGGGTCGGCACAGCCGTGACCAGCGGGGTCGGCAGCGGGGCCGCGACCACGGGCGCCGGGGACCCGACCACGATGGTCCGCCGCACCGGCGCGACCACCACGGGGCCACGGACGGGGGCGCGGCTCGGCTCCAGGACCTGGTGGGTGATCGGCGGCACCGGCGCGGAGGCGCCCGCCGGTGCGGCAGCCGCCGGCGAGGCAGGTGTGCCGTGCGGGGCGTCCCGGCCCGCGAGCGCCTGCAGGGCGGGGGCGCCGAGCAGGCCGGCACCGGAGGCGATGGCCACGAACAGCAGAGCGGCGGCGGCCGTCCCGGCAGCACCTGGCAGGCGCTGCGACGGCGAGCTGCAGGAGGCGGTCGTCCGGCGGTGGGCGGTGCGGCCGTCGTACAGGGCCGTGTCGGCCTTGCTCAGCCACGCCGCCACGTCGGTGTCGAGCGGGAACCCGCTGTGCGCCGCGACGCCGGCCGACACCCGCACCGAGCAGCCGCCCTGGATCCGTTGCACCAGCGCCCGCGCACCCTCAGCCGTCGTGCCGGGGAGCAGCACGACGAACTCGTCGCCGCCGTAGCGGAACGCGCGGTCGGTGCGGCGCAGGTGGCTGCGGACGGCCCGTCCGACCTCCGCGATCGCCGCGTCGCCGGCGGCGTGCCCTTCGGCGTCGTTGATCTGCTTGAGACCGTCGACGTCCAGCATCACGGCCGTGAGCGGTGAGCCGGTCCGAGCCGCCACCGCGATGAGGTGCTGCGCCTCGTCCTCCAGACGCGCTCGCGTGGCGAGCCCGGTGAGCGCGTCGGTCAGGGCGTCATGGACCTGCCGCCGGGCGATCGCGGCCACGCCCACGACCTCGGCGCGGTGCAGCACCTCGACATGGCGGCGGCTGCGGTCGCCCCGGGTGTGAAGCCGGACGTCCGCCACCAGACCGAGCACGTCGGCGGGCGCGGGCACGCCGCGGCTCCAGCGCTCCACCGCCCGGTCCAGCCGCGGGCTCGGGACGGCGAGCTCGGGCGTCGTGACGATCACGCACAGCGCGTCGACCAGGGCGGTTCGGTCAGCCGCCTCGAGGGGGCTGGTGGTCTCCATGCGGCACCTCCTTCGCCGCACCAGATGACCCGATTGTCCGAAAAGAGGAAATAGCCCGGAAGGACTAGATCTCGCATGGCGCGTGTTGCTCCGGGCCTTGCGGCAGCAGGAGGTGGTAGGGCGCCACGGCCTCGCTGAAGCCGCGCAGCGGCAGGGGGTCACCCTCCCGCACCGACCCCGGCGGCAGCTCGTCGACGAGTGCGCCCGCGAGCAGCACCTCGCCCGGAGCGGCGATCGCGGACAACCGGGCCGCGAGGTTGACGGGGGTCCCGAAGTAGTCGCCGTCCTGCGCCAGGACGCTGCCGTACGCGAGGCCGGCTCGCACCCCGATGCCGAGCTGGGCGGCACCGGGGTGCCTCACCAGGTCGGTCGCGATCGCCACGAGGTCGGCCGGTCGCGGCGAGACCCACATGACCGCGTCGCCGAGGAACTTCACGACCCGCCCGCCGTGCGCGGCGATGACCTCGGTGGCGTCGTGCTCGAAGACGGTGAGCAGCTGGGACAGCTCGAGGACCGGCAGCTGCTGGGCGATCCGGGTGAACCCCGACAGGTCGGCGAAGCCGATGCCGCATCGGAAGGACGTGCCGCCGTCGGTGTCGATGCCCTCGAAGTACACCCGTGCCGCCTCCAGGTGCTGCCGGTGCAGGGCGTCCAGCTCGCGGCCGATCCTCGGCACGAGCTTGGTGAGCTCGCCGTACGCCCGGGCCGTCACGACCTCGCTCCCGGTGCGGTCGAGGTTGACCGCGTCGAAGCCCATCCGCATCGCCGACGACTCGGCCTCGGCGATGCGGGCGAGCGAAGCACCGATGACGCGGGCCATCGCGTGCGCCAGGTCCGGTCCGGCCATCGCCGCGACGTCGAAGTAGGTCTGCAGCCCGGCGACGTCCTCCTCCGTGAGGACTGGGGTGTCGAGCCCGGGGTCCGGCAGCCCGAAGGCGGTCCAAGCGTGCGTCACGGCAGAGGGTTCCCGCTCCAGCCGGGCCGCGGCCTCGTTCAGCGTGAGCAGCCCGACCAGCGGACGGATCCGGCGGTCACCGGCGAGCGCGAACAGGCGGCCCTTCGCCTGCGCCGCCTGCATCTCCTCGATGCTGCAGCCCTCCTCGAGCAGGTACGCGAGCAGCTCACGTCGCTCGTCCGCGCCCGGGTCGGCGGGGTCGTAGAGCCCCGCCTCGCGCAGCCGCTGGAGGTCCATGCCCGAAGTGTCCCAGCCGTACGGGATGTCGGCACCCCTGGTCAGGGTGCTCGAGCGGAGCGACGATCACAGTGACGACCCTCGAGGAGCGCACCGTGCAGCGCCTGCTGGAGACCCACCGCTTCGGGCCGCACAGCGTCGTCGTCGTGGAGCAGCTCGACGACGACGGCCCGGCGTACTCCGTGCTGGTCGACGACGAGCCGGTGGTCGACGTGCCGCTGCCCGAGCCGCCCGGCTTCGAGGACGTGGTGCGGATGTACGCCCGCTGGCGGGAGAACGTCTAGACGCCGTGAAGGACGAGGTCGCTCCCGCGTCGGCTCTTGCGCACCTCGACCCGCGCCGGGATCCGCTGGCGCAGCTCGGCCACGTGGCTGACCAGGCCGACCAGCCGGCCGCCCTCGCGCAGCCCGTCGAGGACGTCCATCACCTCGTCGAGGGTCTCCTCGTCGAGGGTGCCGAACCCCTCGTCGACGAACAGCGCCTCGATGCGGGTGCCCCCCGCCTCGGCGGTCACCACGTCGGCGAGCCCGAGCGCCAGGGCCAACGAGGCGAGGAAGGTCTCGCCGCCCGACAGCGTCGCGGTGTCGCGGTCCTGCCCCGACCAGGCGTCGCGGGCGAGCAGGCCGAGCCCTGACCGGCTGCCGCCACGGGCTGCCCCGTCGGTGTGGACCAGCTCGTACCGGCCCTGCGTCATCCGCCGCAGCCGCACGCTCGCGGCCGCGGCGACCTCCTCCAGCCGCGCGGCGAGGACGTACGCCGACAGCGTCATCCTCAGCCCGTTGGCGCCCTGCCCGGCGACGAGGTCGGCGAGCTGCCGCGCCTCCCGAGCCTGCTGCGCCACGGGTTCCAGCGCCGAGAGCGCGGCGGTCAGCTGCGGGAGGAGCCGCTCCACCGCCGTACGACGGGACGTGCGCCGGGCGTGCTCCGCGACCCTTTCGGCGAGCACCGCGTCGGCCGCGCGCACAGCAGCCGCCCGCTGTTCCACCGGGGCCGGGGGGTCGAGCGGCACGTCGAGCTGCGGGTCGGCGAGCTCGGCGGTGACGGCCGCCTCGGCGTCCGCCGCTGCCCGCAGCCGCTGGGCGGCCTCCTCCCGCCACACCGCGGGCCGGCTCGCCCCCACCGCAGCATCCACGTCGACGAACCCGGCCGCGGCACAGGCCTGCTCCGCCGCGACCACCGCGCGGTCCAGCTCGGTCTGCGCCGTCCTCAGCGCAGCCGCCGCTTCTGCCGCACCGCGGGCGGTGACCACGCGCGCCCGGGTCGCGGCGAGCGCCGCCTCGAGGTCAGGAGCCGGTCCCAGGACCGCGGCCAGCTCGGCAGCGGCCTTCTCGGCCCGCATGGTGGCGTCGGCCTCTCGACGCCGCGCCGCCTCGCCGCGTCCTTCGGCGGCGACCTGCGCGGCGGTCGCGTCGCGCAGCCGCAGGTCGCAGTCCTCCACCTCGACCCGGGCGCGCTCGCCGTCGACCACCTCGGCCTCGAGCGCCGACACGTCGAGGTCCAGGCCGGCGAGCTGCCCGTCGAGCGCGTCCACGGTGAGCCCGCCGACACGGCCGGCGAGCTCCTGGGCACGCCCGCGCGCCGCCGCGAGCCGCTGCTCGACGTCCGCCACCACCTGACCGGCTTCGTCGGCCGCATGTCGGGCGGCCTCCTCGTCGTCGGCGCTGACGCCCTCGTCGCGCAGGTCCGAGGGGTCCGGGTGGTCGAGGGACCCGCACACCGGGCAGGGGGTGTCGTCCTCCAGCGCGAACGCCAACCGGGCGACCATCGAGTTGATGCTCGCGGTACGCAGCTCGTTGGCCTTCTCCAGCAGCGCCACATGGGTCTCCCGCGCAGCGAGGTGCTCCTCGCTCAGCCGGGCCAAGGTGTCCTGCAGCTGCGCCGCGGCGACCACGTCGGGGCGCAGGCCTGCGAGCCGGTCCCGCTCGGCGCGCAGCTCGGCCAAGCGCACCCCGGCCGCCGTACCCCGCTGCACACGCTCCTGGGCCTGCGCCCGCGCCACCGGCACGGTGGCGAGCAGCCCCTGCAGGGCCACGGCCTCGGCCTGGGCCTGTACCTGCTCCGCCTGCGCCGCCGAGGCACCGGCCAGCTCGGCCTGGCGGGCGTTCTCCACGCCCTGCAGCGCCTCGAGCTGCCCCGCTCGCTCCTGCGCCGTGGCCACGACGGCCGCGAGCCCCTCGGGGTCGAGGCCGACCTCGACGTCCACCGAGGTCAGCGCGGCGCGCGCGACCGCCTCGGCGGACAGGGCCCCGTCCCGGGCCGTACGACGGTCGGCCACTGCCTCGACGACCGCGGCCACCTCGGCGGCCCGGCCCGCCGCCTCTTCCTCCTGCTGCAGCGCGAGGAGCGCGGGTCGTTCGTGGTCGAGCTCGGCGCGCCGCGCCAGCGCGGCGCGCCGCCTCCCCTGACGCCCGGCCAGCTCGGTCGCCTCGTGCAACGCCGCCCTGGCGGTGTCCCGCGCGGTCGTCGCCATCTGCACGTGGTGCCGGGACACGAGCTCCTCGTCCACGGCGTGCTCGAGCAGCTCTCGGGCCCATGCGACGTGGTCGTCCTCGGGCGGCTGCGCCTCGGCCGCTTCCGCGAGCCGCGCGGCCAGCAGGTCGACCTCGTCGCGTGCGGCGCCGAGCACCTCGGCCGTCGTGCGTCGGCGCGCCGCGAGCCACTGCTCCACGTCGGCGAACCGCTCGGTCGCGAACAGCTTCTGCAGCACGGCGGCGCGGTCGGTCGAGCTGGCCCGCAGGAACTGCGCGAAGTCGCCCTGCGGCAGCAGCACCACCTGGAAGAACTGCTCGGCCGACATCCCGACCAGGTCGCTGATCTCCTGGCCGGCCTCGTCGAACCGGTCCGACCGGAACACCCATGCCCCGTCGACCTGCTCCTCGAGCAGCACCTTCGGCTTCTCGGTGGTGGTGCCGCTGCCGCGCAGCTTCGGCCGCTCGTACTCGGGGCTGCGCGTGATGCGACAACGCCTGGTACCGAAGGAGACCTCGAGCTGCACCTCGGTCCGGGTGCCTTCGGCGGCGTGGTCGGACCGCAGTCGCTTGGCGCTGTTGCGGGCGCCCGGCACCCGGCCGAACAGCGCGAACCCGATGCCGTCGAGCAGCGTCGTCTTGCCGGCCCCAGTCGGGCCGTGGAGCAGGAACAGCCCGGACTCCGCGAGCCGCTCGAGGTCGACCTCGACCGAGCCGCCGAAGGCCCCGAACGCCTGCAGCCGCAGGCGGTGCGGCCTCACGCGGCACCCTCACGCACGGCCTCGAAGGCCTCCGCCAACAGCACGAGCTCGGCCTTCTCAGGGGGCGTGCCGCGCACGTGCTCCACGAAGCCCTGCGCCACCTCCAGGTCGCTGCGACCGGCCACCCGCGCGGCATAGCTCTCCTGCGAGCGGGACACGCCCTCCGGCTCGTGCGCCAGCACGAGGACGTGCGGGAAGCGCGCGGACAGCCGCGTCATCGCCTCTTCCGGCCGCGCCGCGTCCGTGAGGGTCACCGACAGGTAGTCGTCCTCCTGCGCCGCCAGCGCCGGGTCGGTCAGCAGCGTCGCGAGCTCGCCCCGCAGGGTCGACAGCCGCCGCGGCACCGGGGCGGGCACGAACTCCACGACGCCGAGGCCCGTCGTCCCGACCTCGACCAGCCAGGACCCCTTCGTGTGCCGGGCCTCCGAGAACGAGTAGGCCAGCGGCGACCCGCTGTACCGCAAACCGTCTCGCAGCGTCTGCGGCCCGTGCAGGTGCCCGAGCGCCGCGTAGGCGAACCCGTCGAACAGCCCCGCGCCCACCGCCCCGATCCCGCCGACGGTGATGTCGCGCTCGCTGTCGCTGGTCTCGCCGCCCGCGACCCAGCCGTGGGCCATCACCACCGCGTACGGCGGAGCCACCGCCGCCACGGCCTGCACGGCGTCCACGAGCTGCGGCGGGTCGAGGAAGGGCAGCGCGTGAACGGGCATGTCGCCGATCAGGACCGGCTCGGTCGACAGGTGCGTGCGCAGGTGGACCCCGCCCCGGCGCATGAGGTCGGCGCCGAAGCCGAGCCGTCGGGCGCTGTCGTGGTTGCCGCTGATGACGACGATTTCGGCACCGGTCTCACGCAGGCGCGTCAACGCCTGGTTGCACAGCTCGACGGCGTCGAGGGAGGGGACGGAGCGGTCGTACACGTCGCCCGCGACGAGCACGGCGTCGACCCGCTCCTCGACCGCGGTGGTGACGAGGTGGTCGACGAACGCCTGCTGCGCGTCCCGCAGGTCGGCGCGGTGCAGGGAGCGGCCCAGGTGCCAGTCGGAGGTGTGCAGCAGCCGCATGCGCCAGAGGGTAGGAGCCCCCTCCGACAGACCCGGGGATGCGCGAAGGGCGCCCGTGTCGGGGCGCCCTTCGGGTGGCGGAGGCTCGGGGATTTGAACCCCGGAGGGGCTTGAAGGCCCCAACCGCATTAGCAGTGCGGCGCCATAGACCGGACTAGGCGAAGCCTCCTGACGGCCAGGGCTGGAGACCCGTGCCGTTGGAGGGACCAGCCTAGCGGAGTGTCGCGGGGTCGGTGCGCCTGCTCGCGCGGATGCCGGTCCGGCGCCTCGTCGCCCCCGAAGTCCTAGGTGCGATCAGGCATAGGTATGTGCTTTCGCAAATGCAGTCTGCCGGGACAGCACGCCCGCGCCGCCCGCACGGGCGCGCAGGGAGGCATGGGCGCAGCAAGGAGGGCACGTGGCCGGACCCGCGCCGACCGCCGTACTCTTTTCGCATGGCGAACGAGACAACCACGGATGTCACGGACGAAGTGGACACCGGCGTGGTCGTGGTGGGGTCAGGGTTCGGCGGCTCGGTCACGGCGCTGCGGCTGTCCGAGAAGGGCTACCGCGTCACGGTGCTCGAGGCGGGCCGCCGCTTCACCCAGGAGACCCTGCCGAGGACGAGCTGGGACCTGCGCGCGTTCCTCTGGATGCCGCGTCTCGGGCTGACCGGCATGCAGCGCATCACCTGGCTCAAGGACGTCGTCATCCTGTCCGGGGCCGGCGTCGGCGGCGGCAGTCTGGTCTACGCCAACACGCTCTACACCCCGCTCCCGCCGTTCTTCGCGGACCCGCAGTGGGCGCACATCACCGACTGGGAGAGCGAGCTCGCGCCGCACTACGACCAGGCGCAGCGCATGCTCGGCGTCGTCGAGAACCCGACGCTCACGCCGAGCGACAGGGTCTTCGAGAAGGTCGCCAAGGACATGGGCGTGGGCGAGACCTTCCACCCCACGCCGGTGGGCGTGTTCTTCGGTGAGCCGGGCAAGGAGGTCGACGACCCGTACTTCGGGGGGGCCGGCCCGCGCCGGGTCGGATGCACCCAGTGCGGCAACTGCATGATCGGCTGCAACGTCGGCGCGAAGAACCGCCTGGACACCAACTACCTGTACCTCGCCGAGAAGCTCGGCGCCGTCGTCGAGCCGCTGACCACGGTCACGGCGGTCCGGCAGGAGGGCGACCTCTGGGTGGTCGAGTCGGTGCCCACCGGCAAGAAAGGCCCGGTGACCCGGCGTACGGCGCAGCACGTCGTCCTGGCGGCGGGCACCCTCGGCACCCAGAAGCTGCTGCACGCCATGCGCGACACCGGCGTGCTCCCGAAGCTCTCGCCGGCACTCGGCGTCAAGACCCGTACCAACTCGGAGGCCCTGCTCGGAGCCCAGGCCACACAGGTGCCCACCGAGCCGTTCAACGCGGGCGTCGCCATCACGAGCAGCTTCCACCCGGACGCAGTGACCCACGTCGAGCCGGTGCGCTACGGCAAGGGCTCCAACGCGATGGGCATGCTCTCGACGATCCTCGTGGACGGCGGCGGGATCCCCAGACCGCTGCGGTTCCTCGGCCAGGTGCTGCGCCACCCGTGGGTGTTCCTGCGCTCCCTGTCGGTGCGGCGCTGGTCGGAGCGCACGATCATCGTTCTGGTGATGCAGACGCTCGACAACTCGATCACGGTACGACGAACCCGCCGCGGCCGGCTGACCAGCGCCCCCGGGCACGGCGCCCCCAACCCCACGTGGATCCCGGTCGCGCACGAAGCCACCCGCCGGGTCGCCGAGGAGATCGGCGGCTTCCCGGGCGGCACCGTCGGCGACATCGCCAACGTGCCGATGACGGCGCACATCCTCGGTGGCTGCGTCATCTCCGACTCCGCCGAGACCGGTGTCATCGACCCCTACCACCGGGTGTGGGGCTACCCGACGCTGCACATCGTCGACGGGGCCGCGATCAGCGCGAACCTCGGTGTGAACCCGTCCCTGACCATCACCGCGCAGGCGGAGCGGGCGATGTCGCTGTGGCCCAACGAGGGCGAGGCCGACCCGCGTCCGGCCCAGGGCGCGGCCTACGTGCGGGTAGCGCCGGTCGCGCCGGTGCGTCCCGCCGTACCCGCAGGAGCACCGGGTGCCTTGCGGCTGAGGTGACTCACGCGGCCACGGGGTCGGCGACCCAGTCGTCGGCCTCCGCGCGGGATGCGGTCCCCAGGTGCCGCAGCCGCAGGCCGCACAGGTAGAGCGGCACCAGCACGACCACGGTGCCTCCCACGGCGTCAAGCACGTAGTGGTTGGCGGTCGCGACGACCACCCAGGTCGTCATGAGCGGGTACGCCCAGGCGACGTGCCGCCAGGGCGAGCGCAGCACGACGACCGCCGCCACCGCGCACCAGACCGCCCAGCCGACGTGCAGCGACGGCATCGCGGCGAACTCGTTGACGAACTCGGCCGCCCCGCCACGGGCCCAGATCACGGGGTGGTCGAAGACGGTGTCCACGGCCCCGACCACGACGAACCGCGGCGGGGCGAGCGGCCACGTGGCGTAGATCGCCAGCGCGATGACGGTCGCGAGGACGAGCGCAGAGCGCAGCATCGGGTACACCCAGCCGTGCCGGAGGAACAGCCACGCCAGGAAGATCGGGGTCACGACGAAGTGCGCGGAGGCGTAGTAGTAGCTGGCGAACTCGATGAGCCAGTGGTGCTGCGCGAGGAAGGCGTTGAACCAGAGCTCGTGGAAGATGTGGAGCCCCCGCTCGAGGTCCAGCACCGTGTAGGCGTGCTGCACCGCGGCGGTGCTCGGCACGAGTAGCCGCACGAGGGCGTAGACCCCGTAGCCGATCCCGATGGACGCCACCTCGAAGGCCCAGGGCAGGCGGCGCCAGCGGAGCACGGCGGCTACCTCGTCCAACGGTCCTCCCCGGCTGCCTCCTCGCTACTGCAAAGAAGCGTAACGCCGGGCTCGGACCGATCCCATCCCGTTGTGACGGATACGTGCTCCTTCATCACGCAGCGTCACGCCGGGGCAGGTTTCTGCGCTGAGAACCCCTAACCCGCGCGGCGGAGGCACAGCGCGTACGCCGTGACCTCGCCCTGCGTGGGGAGCGCGGCCACCCACCCGTTGCCGGCGGGTGCGAAGCGCAGCAGCCGGCCGAGCCCTGTGCCTGACGTCCAGCCGCCGCCGAGCACCCGGGTGCCCGGCTCGCAGGTCGCCACGGCCTGACCGGTCCCGGAGGCCTGCCGCACTGACGTCTTCGTGATGCCAAGGTCGTGACCGGGGTGCGTGCACAGCGCGTACGCCGAGCCGCCGCCCTCCCCCAGCTCCACCTGCCATCCGCCGTCGACGGGGTGGCTGCCGCGGACCTGGGCGCCGCCGTACCCGCCGTTGAGGACCACGTCCCCCGGCGAGCACGCGGCCAGAGCACTGCCAACGCTCGTGATGCCGCCCTCAGCGACGTACGTGAACAGCCCGCCCGGCAGCTGGGCGCACATCGCCGCCACCGCCGGCCACCCCGGCGGGGCGTCGGCGCGCGACCCGACGGCGGCCACCCACTGCTTCGTCGGCGCGGGGTGCGAGCCGTGCGGGCCCGACCGGCCGTTCGGCACCGCGAACCCGCCGCCGAGCAGCTGTTCGGAGGTCCGGCAGCTCACGCGCGCCTGGAGCGGGTCGTCCGTCGGCGTCGCGGTGCGCACGCTCGAGGGCACCTTCTTGTCGAGCTGAAGGCACACGACGGCCGAGCCGCTGGCCCCGGCGACCCACGTGGCGCCGCGCGGCGCGTCGACCAGCGGCCCCGCGGACGTCGGGCGGTTGGCGAAGCCACCCGTCACGGGCAGGTCGCCCGTGCGGCACGCGGAGCCGCCCACCACGTAGGTGCCGACGACGAGCGACGGGGGCGGGTCGGTGAGCGGCTTGAGGGCGAGCCCAGTCCCCAGGACCACGGAGGCGACCGACACCCCGGCCACCACCGGGGTTCCGAGCCGCGGCCGCAGCACCGTGAAGGCGGTCCACAGCCCGGCCAGGCTGAGCACGGCACCCGCCGCGACCCACGGCGTGAGCGGGCGGCCGTCGGGCGGCTCGCTAGGGGGCACGGCCGCGAACCGCCCTGCAGTAGCGGGGATCCCGGGCGAGGACGACGAGCTCGAGCCTGGCACCGGGCTCGAGCCCTGCACCGCGCGCGGCTCGATGAGCGCCGGGCTGGTCGACAGCGCCGTCGGCGAGCTGAGGGGTCCAACCGACGGACCGAGGAACGCCGGAGGCGGGCCGGAGAACGGAGGTGTTCCACCGGGGGCCGGCGCGACGCTGGGCGCGGGGGTCACGCTGGGGCGGACCGTGGGCCTGGGAGGCGCGCTCGTCGGCACGGGTGCTGCGCTCGTCGGCACGGGCGGGGGTGTGGTGGGCGGCGGCGGCGACGTGGTGGGCGGCGGCGGAGGCGTGGTGATGTCCGGCGACGGTGTGACGCTCTGACCGGGCTCAGGGGTCGGGTCGGACGCGACGCGGGTCGGTCCGGCCGCCGCGGCTGTGGTCAGGCCAAGGCTCAGGAGCAGGGCCAGCAGCCCGAGGACGGGCAGGCGGGGGGAGCCCATGGGGTCAGTGTTACCCGCCTCCCGCCGGACCAGTAGGTGCTATCAGTACCTGCGGGCGCAGAGGGCGTACGACGTGACGTCGCCGCGGTCCGGGAGGGCGGCCACCCAGCTGTTCCCGTCCGGACGGAAGTGCTGCAACCCGCCGATACCGCCCCCGGTGGTCCAGCCGCCGCCGAGCAGCTGGCCGCTGGCGTCGCAGGCCGCTGACGCCTGGTAGTCGTGGCTCACCGCCGCCTGCCGGACGTAGGTGCTGCGGATCCCGAGGATCCGGCTCGGGTGGACGCACAGCGCGTACGCCGTGCCGCCGCCGAACCCGAGCTCGGCCTGCCAGCCCCCGTCGACCGGGTGGCTGCCGCGGACCTCGCCTCCGGCGTGCCCGCCGTTGAGCACGACGTCGCCGGGGTAGCAGCGGGCAGTCGCGGTGCCGGTCACCGCGGTGCTGCCCAGGACGGTGTAGGTCTTCACGCCCTCCGGCAGCTGCGCGCACAGGGCCGAGACGGTGGCGCTGATCGGCGGCAGGTCGGACGGCTCGGGCCCGACGACCGCGGCCCACCGCGCGGGCGCCTCGGGGTGCGACCCCTGCCGACCGGACAGTCCCCAGGGCACGTAGAAGCCGCCGCCCAGGAGCTGCTCGGTCGTCTGGCAGCTGACCGCGCCGTGCGGCGGGTTGCCGCTGAGGATCGTCCGGTGGGCCGTCCAGGGCGCCTTGCTGCTCAGCCGAAGGCAGACCGTCGAGGACTCGCTGGTGCCGCTGGCAGAGGCGTCCCAGGCGGCCAGGCCGTACGCGTTGGGTTCGTGGTGAAGCAGCACCGGCGGCACGTCGAGCACGTGGAAGCCGCCGCTGATCGGGATGTCGTTCCCGGCACAGGCAGCACCCTGTACGGCGTACGTACCCAGCACGAGCGGCGTCACCGGATCGGTCACCGGCTTGAGCGCCACGGCCGTGCCGGCCAGCACGGACAGGAGCGAGACGCCTGCAAGCACAGGGGTTCCCGCCCCTCGCGGCCGGAGCAGCCCGAACGAGGCACCAAGACCGGCGACGCCGAGGACGACACCTCCGAGCACCCAGGGCGCGGACGACGAGCCACCCGACGGGAGGTCGGACGGCGGGGTCGCGACCGGCAGCGCGGTCCGGGTCGGCGAGGGCGTGGGGAGACCCGCGGCCGCCGTCGCGGACGGCGTGACCGTCGCGGTCGGGGTCGGGGTCGGGGTCGCGGTCGCGGTCGGTGAGGCGGTCGGGCTCGGGGTCGGCGAAGCGCGCCGGCTGCGCGTCGGCGAGGGCTTGGGCGACGGCGTCGGGCTCTTCGTCGGCTGCGCGCAGGTGACCGTGTACGACGCCGAGCCGGACCACTCGGGGTGCGCCCCACCGTTGGCGTCGGTGAAGCGCGCCCCGAAGGTGTAGCCCCCGCAGGGGAGGCCGCCCGTCTGCGTGAAAGTCGCGGTGGCGGTGCAGGACTGGCTCAGCGCCTCGGTCGCGAACGGCTGCTGGGCGTCGTCGAAGAAGAAGTCGACGTGGTCGTAGTACGGCGGCTGGCCGCCACCGCAGGAGTAGCCCGAGGCCGGGAGCGTGTAGGTCAGCGTGACCGGCTTGCCCTGCGGCCCGTGCGTGGGCGACGCCTTCAGCGGAGAGGCGGCCGAGGCGGGGGCGGCGAGGCAGACCAGGACGGCGAGCAGACCGAGCAGGAGCAGGCGGGGGGCACGCATGGCGCGCATCCTCCCAAACCCCCAGCGCCGTGCCCGGACAGCACCGCCCTCGGCGAGTTGTCAGCGCCTCAGCTCGTTGGAGCGAGCCCAGGGTCTGACAACTCCGGGGAGGGGCTTGCGTCAGCCGCCGCGCTTCAGCACGGCGTGGTTGTGCGCCTTGCGCTGCGCCTCGAGGGCTTCGAGCCGACCGTTCTCGAGCCCCTTCCCGCCGTACTGCTTGCAGGCCTCGAGCCACTGCGGAAAGACCCGTTCGGACGCGGCCTTGTCCCAGTAGTCCTCCTCGTAGCCGAAGAGGCCGTCGCCGGCGTACTGCAGCACGGTCAGGCCGGCGAAGTCGAAGTGCGGCTGCCCGTCGACGGGGTGATAGATGCGGTTGGTCATGTCGAAGACCACGCGGTCGCCCTTGACGACGTACCAGTTCAGGACGCCGTGCACGTCGGCGCGCGCCGCCATGAGCTCGGTGATCCAGGCCCGGACCTGCTCGCGGCCGTGCATGGTGCCGAAGACGCGCTCCACGTAGAGCACGTCCTCAGTCAGGTGCTCGGTCCAGCGCAACCAGTCCTCGTCCGTGATGCCGGCCGTCAGGATCGCGTGGAACGCCTGCTCGACTTCTGCCTCGGACATGTGCGCACACTAGAACGTGTTCTCGTTCAACGGGAAGCCCGTCCTGCTCGTCATGGCCCTCGCCCTCGTGGCGACCGCGGCCGGGGCCCGTGCCGCCAAGCCGTTGCCGGTCGGCTGCGACGGCCGTACGGCGGTGACGCACCAGGCCGGGTCGGCGGCCCGACCCGTGGCCCGCGGCCTGGCCTGCAGCACCTCCACCGGCTACGCGACGGCGGAGAGCCACGTCAGCGTGCTCCCGGACGGCACGCTGGTCATGACCCCCGCGGTGCTGCCACAGGGCACCCTCGGCATCGGGCAGCTGCCCGGCGACGTGCTCCCGGCGCAGTCGAACGCGAGCCCCGCGGGGCTCGTGGTCTCACGCGACCAGGGCGCGCACTGGTCGCTCGTCAGGCCCTCGGGCACGACCTGGAACCCCACGGACCACGGCGACTTCGTCGATCCGGTGACCGGTCGCTGGTTCTTCGAGTCCTACGGCCCGATCCCTCTGTTCCCCGCGTTCGGGCCGGACCAGGAGGGCCCGTCGCACCTGAACGTGAGCGCCGACCAGGGCCGCACCTGGGTGCACAGCGTCATCCGCGACACGCAAGTGACCGAGAACGCGCAGTTCACCTCCGGACCGCCGCCTCGTGGCGGCGACCGGCCGGTCGGCTACTCCCGCGTCACCTACTACTGCGCCAACATCAGCGTCGGCTTCACGAGCCCGCTGATCACACAGCGCAGCTGCTACCGCTCGCTCGACGGACGCACGTTCGTCAAGCGCTCCGTCATCCTGTCCAGCAACGTCCCGGTGCACTCGGAGTGCCTGCCGTACGGCGAGAGCCTCAGCGCCATGGACGGGCACTACCCGCAGGCCGGCCCGGGCGGCCTCCTCTACCTGATGATCTCCTGCGGGCCGCACACGTTCCTGGCGAGGAGCACCGACGAGGCGCTCACCTTCCCCTTGCTGCGCAAGGGCGAGGCTCCCCTCGAGGTGCCGGTGCCGGCCGCGCCCACGCCGGACTTCAACACCTCGGCGCTGCGGGTGCTCGACGACGGCACCCTGGTCGTGCTGAGCCAGGAGAGCGACCGGCTACGGGTGCGGGTGAGCGGCGACGAGGGCCGGCACTGGGTCGGGCCCGTGGATCTGACCGCGCCGGGGGTGGCCTCGGCCGCGACGTGGGCGACCGCCGTTCGCGGGCACGCCGTGGCCCTCAGCTACCTCGCGCAGCACCCCGGGGACAGCGCCTTCTACGGCTTCGTTGCGCTGCTCCCCGATCCGAGGACGCTGCTGCGGACGGGACGGACGACGGTCGTGTCGGGCCAGGTCGTGAAGCGCCCGCTGCTCTTCGGCTCCGGGCCCACCGGGCCGGCGGTGCAGGGGGCAGGCACGATCCCGGTGGCGCCCGGCGTCGACGCGCCGTACCCGCCGCCGTTCGACATCCAGGTCTTCGGCAACGACTTCATCGGTGCGGCGATCGCCCCGGACGGCACGCCCTGGGGGTCGTTCACGCAGGACTGCGGCCCGTCGCCGAGCGCCCCGGCGTGCCGGGCGAACGGTGGCCAGACTCGCGGCGTCGTCGGACGGCTCGTGCTGCGCTGAGCGCTACGGTCCAGCGCGCAGCAGCGCCCGGCGCCGCGTGAACTCCTCCTCGTCGAGCTCGCCCCGGGCGAACCGCTCCGCCAGCACCCGCTCGGCGCTATCGGTCGAGGGCGTGCGCGTCCCGGAGGTGCTCGTCGTCTGTACCAGCCAGACCACGAGAGCCACCAGCGCGACGAGCACGAGCAGCATCATCACGGCCATCACCACCCAGGCTCCGCCGTCCCAGCCGTCCATGTGGTCACCGAAGCGTCCGTGCACGGGGCACCTCCTCGGTCCTCCCCCGAGCGTGTGGTGCGGGAGCGTGCGGCGCTAGAGGCGAAGGTCAGTCGCGGGCGGCCGCCACGAGCTCGTCGAACGAGGTTCGAAGATGGTCCGCGAGCCGGTCGAGGTCTGGGACCGCGTCCGCATCGCCGATGAGGCCGTACGTCACCTGCCCGTGATAGCTCATGATGCCGATCGCCAGGGTGTGCTCGGGCGCGAGAAAGGCGAGCGGCACGAGCTCGCACAGCTCATGGCCCAACAGGTACAGCGGCACCTGCGGTCCCGGCACGTTCGTGACGAGCAGGTTGTAGAGACGGCTGGAGAACCCGAGCCGCGAGGCCCGCGCCAGGATGGCCGGCGGGAGGGCGTTCTCCAGCGACGTGAGCACCTGGGCACCCACCGCCTGCTTCGAGGACTTCAGGTGCTCCATCGCGTCTTGCACGCGCTCGAGGCGCTGCACCGGGTCCACGACCC
>JBKOVB010000108.1:0-33023 GCA_046723735.1 Actinomycetota bacterium
GTGGGCGAGAGCGCCCAAGCGCATGGCCCGAAGGTACTACTTTGCGTAGTCGCGAGGTTACACGTTGTCCGGGTACCGACTGTACGTCGGGAAGTTGCCGTAAAGCTGCTCGCCCTCGGGCCCCTCGGTCACGGCCTGCACGAGAAGGTCGCCGCCCACGAACGCTCCCTTCCAGGACGCGCCCTTGCCGCCGAAGACCTCCTCGCGGTCGCCGCGGCTGCGCGGCTTGTTGATGCCGACCTTGAAGGCCTGCAGCTCCTCGGCGACCCGTGCGCCGAACGCCGGGTCGTCGGTCGCCACCGAGGCGACGAGCGAGCCGTTGGAGGCGTTCATCGCGGCGAGCAGCTCCGGCTCGGTGTCGACGATGATCACGCTGTCCAGCGGCCCGAACGGCTCGCTGTGGTGCAGCGACCAGCTCGTCGCCGGGTTGAGCACGGCGGCCGGAGCGACGTAGGCGCTGGTGTCCTGACCGGCCAGGAACCGGCCGTCCGACACGTGCCCCCGGTAGAGCGGGATGGCCCCGCCGGCCACGGCCTCGTCGTACCGCTGGCGCAGCTCGGCCGCCTTCGTGGCGTGGATGACGGGTCCGAAGTCGAGGTCGGGCAACGGGTCGAAGGAGGTCTCGACGGCGAGCGGGTGACCGAAGCGCACCCCCTGCACGACCGGCAGGTAGGCCTCGAGGAACGCCGGGAACAGGTGCCGCTGCACGACGTAGCGCGGGTACGCCGTGCAGCGCTGCTTGGCGTACTCGAAGCCCTTCTTCAGGTGTGCTGCAAGCTCGTCCCAGCGGCTGAAGTCCCAGATGCCCCAGGTGTTGAGGCCCTCCTGCTCGAGCAGGTGCCGCTTGCCGGTGTCTGCGAGCGTGGTCGCGGCCTTGCGGCCGTTGGCCCGACCGCCGACGAACGCGAGCGCGCCGATCTCGGGCGCGCTGATGAGCGCGTCGCCGAGCTGGCCGCCGACACCCGAGAGCAGCGTGACCGGGAGCCCGTGGCGGCGCATGATCGCGTGCGCAAGGGTCAGCGTGTGGAAGCCGCCCTGCGACGGGGTCTTGGCGACGACTGCGTTGCCGGCGAGGGCCTGCACCAGCTCGGCGTGCACCTGCACCGACATCGGGTAGTTCCACGAAGCGATGTTGCTCACCGGTCCGGGCAGCGGGCTGCGCCCCTCGAGCTGCCGGTCGATCTCGCCGAGGTACCAGTCCACGCCGTCGAGGGCGCGGTCGACGTCGGCGCAGGCGAGCCGCCACGGCTTGCCGATCTCCCAGACCAGCAGCAGCGCCAACGTCTCGCGGTGCTGGCGCATCTCGTCGACGGCGGCCTGGACCCGCACCTTGCGCTCGTCGAGGTCCACCTCGCCCCAGGCCTTGTGCTCGCCCGCGGCCTGGCCGACCGCAACCACCGCGTCGTCGTGGCTGATGCGGGGCGGGCCCTGCACGGTCGAGCCGTCGACCGGCGTCACGTGCTCGCCCGGCGAGCCGATGCGCTTCCACTCTCCGCCGACGAGGTTGAGGATGCGGTCGGCGTCGAAGGCCTCCGGCGCCGCCGAGCGCGCGCGGGCGTAGACCTCGTCCCAGGAGGTCCCAGGCTTCAGCGACAGCGTCATGAGGGCGCCTTCCGGTTCGCGAGAGTTTCGAGGATGCTTCCCTTCGCAGCCGTCTCACGGCAACCCCTGCGGCCTGTGATGCCCACCACTCGGGACGTTCGTCCCGAGATGTGAGACGCCCTCACGTTACGACGTGGGAGGGTTTCGTAGGACGTCGATCAGAACAGCACGCTGGCGAAGGTCGAGACCTGGTGGAACCCCACGCGCTCGTACGCCCGGCGGGCAGCCAGGTTGAAGTCGTTGACGTAGAGGCTCACGACCGGCGCGACCGTACGGCGGGCCTGCTCCACCACGGCCGCCGTGCCTGCCGTGCCCACCCCTCGGCCCCGCAGGGACGGGTGCACCCACACCCCCTGCACCTGGCACACGTCGCGGGTCGACGCCCCCACCTCGGCCTTGAACAGCACCGCGCCGCCCTCGATCCGGGCCCACGCCCGGCCAAGGGCGACCAGCTCCTCGACGCGGGCGCGGTACAGCGCTCCCCCGTCGCCGGTGAGCGGTGAGACGCCGACCTCCTCCGTGAACATCGCGACGCACGCCGGCAGCAGCACGTCCACCTCGTGCGGGGCGACGAGGCGCACGCCGGGGTCGGGCGCGACCACGGGGTCGTGGTCGATGGCCATCATCGGCTGGCTCGGCCGGACGTCCCGGGCCGGTCCCCAGGACGGCTCGAGCAGCCGCCACATCTCGGCGACGACCTGCGCCGGCCCCACGATCGACGAGCAGCGGCGACCCTGGCGGCGCGCCCGTTCCGCGAAAGCCCGCGCGGCCTCGAGGCTCGCCTGCACGGGGACCAGGTTGGCGCCGGCGTAGCAGATCGACTGCAGGGCCCCGCGCTCGCCGTACCCCCACAGCTCGGCGCCGAGCCTCCAGGGGTCGGCACCGCAGGTCTCGACCCGGGAGGCGACGAAGACGTCCTCCACGGGGTTCTGCGCGAGGACGGCGCGCACCTCCTCGAGGTCGCGCGCCTCGAGCACGCGGGTCGACGAGGTGCGCAGCACGCTGCGGACTCTAGGGCTACGCGAGGACCGTGGGCTCGCCGGTGGGGCCGTCGTACTCCTCGGCGAGGCGCAGCGCCTCCTCGAGAAGGGTCTCCACGATCTGGGCCTCCGGCACGGTCTTGACGACCTGCCCCTTCACGAAGATCTGCCCCTTGCCGTTGCCCGAGGCGACGCCCAGATCCGCCTCGCGCGCCTCGCCGGGGCCGTTGACCACACAACCCATGACGGCCACGCGCAACGGGACGGTGAGTCCCTCGAGGCCTGCGGTCACCTGGTCGGCCAGCGTGTAGACGTCGACCTGCGCGCGGCCGCACGACGGGCAGGAGACGATCTCCAGACCGCGCTGGCGCAGGTTGAGCGACTCGAGGATGGCCAGGCCGACCTTGACCTCCTCCACGGGCGGCGCACTGAGCGACACGCGGATGGTGTCGCCGATCCCCTCCGCCAGCAGCGCGCCGAAGGCCACCGCCGACTTGATGGTGCCCTGGAAGGCTGGGCCCGCCTCGGTCACGCCGAGGTGCAAGGGGTAGTCGCAGCGCTCGGCGAGCTGGCGGTACGCCTGGACCATCACGACCGGGTCGTTGTGCTTGACCGAGATCTTGATGTCGGTGAAGTCGTGCTCCTCGAACAACGAGCACTCCCACAGCGCGGACTCGACGAGGGCCTCCGGGGTCGCCTTGCCGTACTTGGCCAGGAGCCGCTTGTCGAGCGAGCCGGCGTTGACGCCGATCCGGATGGGGATCCCGGCGTTCCTGGCGGCCTTCGCGACGTCTCCGACGCTGCCGTCGAACTCCCTGATGTTGCCCGGGTTGACCCGGACGGCCGCGCAGCCGGCCTCGATCGCGGCGAAGACGTACTCGATCTGGAAGTGGATGTCGGCGATGACGGGGATCTGGCTGTGCTGCGCGATCTCCCGGAGGGCCTCCGCGTCTTTCGCCGTCGGACAGGCGACGCGCACGATCTGGCAGCCGCTGGCCGTCAGCTCGGCGATCTGCTGCAGCGTCGCGTTGACGTCGTGGGTCTTGGTGGTGGTCATCGACTGCACGCTCACGGGCGCGCCACCACCGACGAGGACGCCTCCCACGTTCAGCTGCTTCGTGACGCGGCGCTCCGCCAGCCGCTGCGGGACCTCGGGCATGCCCAGCGAGATGGTGCTCATCAGTTCAGTGTCACAGGGTTGACGATGTCCGCACCCAACAGGAACAGGGTGAACCCGACGAACAGGACCACCACCGCGAGGGTGACGGGCATCAGCTTGTTCATGTCCACGCGCTGGAGCTCGCCGGTGTAGCCCCGCAGCCGGCGTACCCGGTCGCGGGCCTGCTCGTAGAGCACGACCGCGATGTGGCCGCCGTCGAGGGGCAGCAGCGGCAGCAGGTTGAAGATCCCGACGAACAGGTTCAGCCCGGCCACGAGGAACAGGAAGCCGGCCACCCGGTCGCTGGTCGACACGTCTGCGCTCGCGATCTCGCCCGAGATGCGCCCCGCCCCGTAGACGCCGATGA
The DNA here is from genome assembly GCA_046723735.1 of Actinomycetota bacterium. Classification (GTDB taxonomy): domain Bacteria; phylum Actinomycetota; class Actinomycetes; order Mycobacteriales; family SCTD01; genus RYN-111. Next base: position 4,109 of record JBKOVB010000108.1, read on the forward strand.
ACCCGTTGGGGTCGCGGTTCGGGCCGTAGACGTCGCCGATCGTGCCCAGCTTCTCGGTCAGGGTGTGGTAGGTCCCGGTGACGAGCAGGCCGATCGTGCTGCCGGTCTCCCGTACGACGCCGAGCGGGCCGACGTGCTCCGTGCGGCTCTCGGACTGGACGGTGACCCCGATGGCGCCCACGTCGGCGCCGTTGCGCTTCACGGTCGCGGGAGCCACCGGGACGGTAAGCGTGCGCCCCGCCCGCTCGACGGTCACCGCCAGCGTGGTGCCACGGGCCGCCTTGACCTTGTCGACCAGGGCCTTGGAGCTCGACACGTCCCTGCCGTCGACGGCCAGCACCACGTCGCCGGCCTTGAGCCCGCCCTTGAGTGCGGGGCCGGGGACGGCGTCCGCCGCCGTGCAGGAGGCCGCCACCGTGCTGCTCACGCAGTCGCTGATCGAGCTCAGCCGCGGGTGCGTCTCCTTCGAGACCCCGAACACCGCGATGGTGGCCGCCACGAGCACGATCGTGATGATGAAGTGCACGGTCGAGCCGGCAGCGAGGACGACGGTCTTGCGCCCGGTGGGCTGCCGGTAGAAGGCGCGGCCCTCGTCGCCGGGCTCGACCTCCTCGAGCGGGGTCATCCCGACGATCTTGACGAAACCGCCGGCCGGGATGGCCTTGATGCCGTACTCGGTCTCGCCCTTGTGGCGCGACCACAGCGTGGGGCCGAAGCCGACGAAGAAGTGGGTGGCCTTCATGCCGTAGCGGCGGGCCGTGAAGAAGTGCCCTGCCTCGTGCAGCATCACCGACAGCAGCAGCGCCACGACGAACGCCACCACCCCGAGCAGCATCATCGGCGCATCATCGTCACGAGCTTCCCTCCGCGCACAGGTCCGAGGCGCGCGACCGCGCCCACTTCTCCGTGTTCAACACCTCGGCCAGGGTGGGGCGTTCCCTGAGGTCGTGCTCCGACACCACCCGGGCGACGGTGTCGACCACGGCGGCGAGCTCGAGGCGACCGTCGAGGAAGGCCTCCACGCACACCTCGTTGGCCGCGTTGAACGCCGCCGGGGCGGTGCCACCCGTCGTACCGGCCTGCCGGGCCAGCGCCACGGCGCCGAAGACCCGCTCGTCGAGCGGCTCGAACGACCACTGCGACGCCTTCGTCCAGTCCACCGCCGGCGCGACGTCCGGGACGCGGTCGGGCCAGCCCAGGCCGAGCGCGATCGGCAGCCGCATGTCCGGCGGGCTGAGCTGGGCGAGCGTGGACCCGTCGACGAACTCCACCATCGAGTGCACGACCGACTGGGGGTGCACGACGACCTCGATGCGGTCGTAGGGCACGTCGAAGAGCAGGTGCGCCTCGATGAGCTCGAGGCCCTTGTTCACCAGGGTGGCGCTGTTGACCGTGACGACGGGCCCCATGTCCCAGGTCGGGTGCGCCAAGGCCTCCTCCACGGTGACCCCGGCGAGGCTGCTGCGACCGCGGAAGGGCCCGCCGCTGGCTGTCAGGACCAGCTTGGCGACCTCGGCTCGGCTCCCGCCGCGCAGGCACTGGGCCAGCGCGGAGTGCTCGCTGTCGACGGGCACGACCTGGTCGACGTACGGCGTGACGAGCGGCCCTCCGGCGACCAGGGACTCCTTGTTGGCCAGGGCCAGGGTGCGCCCGGCCGTGAGCGCCGCGAGGGTGGGAGCCAGCCCCACCGACCCGGTCATGCCATTGAGGACCACGTCGCACGGCCACGCCGCCAGCTCCGTCAGGGCGTCCGGGCCGGCCAGCACCTTGGGCACCCGGTAGGCGCCTGCCGAGAAACCCCGCCGCTGCGCCTCGGCGTAGAAGGCGAGCTGCAGGTCCTGCGCCGCCGTGGCGTGGGCGACCGCGACCACCTCGACGCCCAGCTCGAGCGCCTGCTGGGCGAGCAGGTCGACCCGGCCGCCGCCGGCGCCGATCCCGACGACGCGGAAGCGGTCCGGGGCGCCCTTCACGACGTCGACCGCCTGCGTGCCGATGGAGCCCGTCGAGCCCAGCAGCACGACGTCGCGAACGGTCACCCCACCATTGTCGGGCACGCCGGCGCAGGCCGGGCGCAGCGGTGGGGCACGATGGCCCGGACCTCGACACACCTGGAGAGACCGTGCCCCTCGTCGTCATCGCGTCCCTTCCCGGCAAGCCGGACAAGCGTGAGGAGCTGGGCGAGCTGCTCGCCAAGGCCGCCGCCGACAGCCGGGGCGACGCCGGCTGCGTGTCCTACGCCTTCCACCGCGACCTCGAGGACCCGGACCGATACGTGTCGGTCGAGGTCTGGGAGGACCAGGCCTCGCTGGACGCCCACTTCCAGGCCCCGCACATCGCCGAGCTCTTCGGGGCGATGGGCGAGATGCTCGCCGGCCCGCCGGCGATCACGACGTACCCGACGGCCTGAGCCCTCACTCTTGCGCGGCCAGCTGGCCGCACGCACCCGCGATCTCGCGCCCGCGGGTGTCCCGCACGGTCGTGGCGACCCCACCGGCTCGCAGCCGTCGTACGAACTCGTCCTGCGCCTCCTTGGTGGAGGCGTCCCACTTCGAGCCGGGAGTGGGGTTGAGGGGGATCAGGTTGACGTGCGCGAGCTTGCCCGCGAGCCGCTTGGCGAGCAGGTCGGCCCGCCACGGCTGGTCGTTGACGTCGCGGATCAGCGCGTACTCCACCGACAGCCTGCGCCCGGTCGTGCGCACGTAGCCGAACGCCGCCTCGAGAACGTCCTTCACCGGCCAGCGCGTGTTGACCGGCACCAGCGTGTCGCGCAGCTCGTCGTCCGGGGCGTGCAGCGACAGCGCGAGCGTCACCTGCAGGCCCTCCTCGGCGAACCGCTGGATCGCGGGCGCCAGCCCGACGGTCGAGACCACGACGTTGCGCTGCGACATCCCGAACCCGTGCGGTGCGGGCTCGACGATCCGGCGTACGGCGGCGACCACCCGCGCGTAGTTCGCCAGCGGCTCGCCCATCCCCATGAAGACCACGTTGCTGATCCCCCGCTGCCCGCGCGCCACCTCGTCGGCGTGCGCCCGCACCAGCTGGTCGACGATCTCGGCCGTCGAGAGGTTGCGGGTCAGCCCGCCCTGACCCGTGGCGCAGAAGGGACACGCCATGCCGCACCCGGCCTGGCTGGAGATGCACACGGTGGTCCGGTCGCGGTACCGCATCGTCACTGACTCGACGAGCGTGCGGTCGTGCGCCCGCCAGAGCGTCTTGACCGTCGCGCCCGCGTCGCAGGAGACGTCGCGGACCCGCTCCCAGAGCGTGGGCAGCAGCGGCGCGAGCGCCTCGCGGGCCTTCGGCCCGAGATCGGTGGCCTTCTCGTCCGGGTGGCCCGCGAAGTAGTGCCGGCTCAGCTGCTCGGCACGGAAGGGCTTCTCCCCCAGCTCCGCCACGGCCGCCCGCCGCGCGGCCGCGTCGAGGTCGGCGAGGTGCCGCGGCGGCTTGCCGCGCGCAGGGGCGTCGAAGACGAGCGGAAGGGAGGTCATCGCCCTCCCAGGGTAGTTACGTCGGGACCGGCACGAACGCGGCCAGCAGCATCCACGCGATGGGGGCGGTCGGCAGGAGCGAGTCGAGCCGGTCCATGAGCCCGCCGTGGCCGGGCAGCAGCGTGCCCATGTCCTTGATGCCGATGTCGCGCTTGATCATGGACTCGCCGAGGTCGCCCAGGGTCGCGGAGCACACGACCGCGAGGCCGAACAGCAGCCCCTGCCACCACTGGGCGTCAAACAGCGTCGTGAGCTCGATCGCGCCGGCGACGCTGCACGCGAGCACCGAGCCCGCGAAGCCCTCCCACGACTTCTTCGGCGACACCGTCGGCGCCATCGGGTGCTTGCCGAAGAGCACGCCCGCCGCGTAACCGCCGACGTCGCTGCACACCACGGTCACGATGAACGTCGTGATGCGACGCGGCCCGTCCGGGGGCACGGTCATGAGCGCCGCGAACCCGACGAGGAACGGCACGTACGTCGCGGTGAACATGCCGGCGGTCACGTCGCGGAGCAGCCCGAGCGCCGGGCCGCCGAGCCGCCACACCAGGCAGGCCACGGCGGTCAGCGCGAGGCCGAGGAACAGCGCCTCCGAGCCGTGCTGGTACGCCAGCACGATCATGGCCGAACCGCCCACGAGCAGCGGTACGACGGGTGGCCGGGCGCCCAGGGTCTGCAGGGCCCGCACGACCTCCCAGGTGCCCATCGCGGCGGCGAGCACCATGACGACCACGAAGGTCCACCGGGCCGGGGAGTAGAGGGTCCCGAGCACGAGCGCGCCGAGACCGACGCCGACACCGATGGCAGCAGGAAGGTCCCGGCCGGCACGTCCCGCCTTCGGCGGTGCGGGCACGTCGGGCTCGGCCGACGTGCCGGCGTCGGAGGAGGAGCTCACCACCTAGACCTCGAGGAGCTCGGCTTCCTTGTGCCTGAGCAGCTCGTCGACGTGATCGACCTGCTTGCCGGTGACCTTGTCGAGCTCCTTCTCCGCACGGACGACCTCGTCCTCGCCGGTCTCGCCGTCCTTCACGAGCCGGTCGAGCTCGTCCTTGGCCTTGCGCCGGATGTTGCGGATCGCGACCTTGGCGTCCTCAGCCTTGTGGCGGGCCACCTTGATGAACTCGCGACGCCGCTCCTCGGTGAGCTGCGGGAAGTTCACGCGGATGATCGTGCCGTCGTTGGTGGGGTTCACGCCGAGGTCGGAATCACGGATGGCGCGCTCGATGACGCCCAGCGAGGACTTGTCGTACGGCGTGATGACGCACATCCGGGGCTCGGGGATGGCGAACGACGCGAGCTGGATGATCGGCGTCATCGAGCCGTAGTAGTCCACGGTGATCTTGTTGAACATCTGCGGGGTCGCCCGACCCGTGCGGATGCCCGCGAAGTCGTCCTTGGCCACCGCGACGGCCTTCTCCATGCGCTCCTCGGCGTCGAGGAGGATCTCGTCGATCACAGCAGCCCTTCTCCGCTCAGCCCGTCACCGGTGACGAGCGTGCCGATCTTCTCACCGCGCACCGCGCGTGCGATGTTGCCGTCCCGCATGAGGTCGAACACGACGATCGGCAGCTTGTTCTCCATGCAGAGGCTGAACGCGGCGGCGTCGGCGACCTTGAGGCCCTTGTTGAGCACCTCGTGGTAGGTCACGACGTCGTACTTGACGGCCGCCGGGTTCGTCCTCGGGTCGTCGTCGTACACCCCGTCCACCGCGCTCTTGGCCATCAGCAGGACCTCGCAGCCGATCTCGAGGGCCCGCTGCGCTGCCACTGTGTCGGTGGAGAAGTACGGCATGCCGGCGCCGGCGCCGAAGATCACGACGCGGCCCTTCTCCAGGTGCCGCACCGCCTTGCGCGGGATGTAGGGCTCGGCGACCTGCCCCATCGCGATGGCCGTCTGCACGCGCGTCTCGACGCCCGCCTGCTCCAGCAGGTCCTGCAGCGCCAGGCAGTTCATGACCGTGCCGAGCATGCCCATGTAGTCGGCGCGCGCCCGGTCCATGCCCCGGCGTGCGATCTCCGCGCCGCGGAAGAAGTTGCCGCCGCCCACGACGACGGCCACCTGGGTGCCCTTGGTGACGACCTCGCGGATCTGGCGGGCCATGTCGGCGACGACGTCCAGGTCGAGGCCGACGGCGCCGCCGCCGAAGACCTCACCCGACAGCTTCAGCAGGACCCTGTTGTACGGCGAGGAGGCCGCCTGCCCGGTCGTCGTGCTCATCGGGTGACGGCCTCCTCGTCGTGTCGTCTGGCTGGAACCTACCTTCCCCCGTCGCGCCCGCGGTGCACGCCGGCGGACGAGGACCGGATCAGGCCTGGCCCACCTTGAAGCGGGCAAACCGCACGACGTCGGCACCGGCCTCCTCGAGGACCTTGCCGACCGTCTTCTTGTTGTCCTTCGCGAAGGCCTGCTCGACGAGCACGGCCTCCTTGAAGAACCCGGTGACACGCCCCTCGACGATCTTGTCGAGCGCGGCCTCCGGCTTGCCCTCGCCGAGCGCGATCTCGCGGGCGACGCGCCGCTCGTTGGCCACCGCCTCCTCGGGCACGTCGTCACGCTTGGCGTAGAGCGGGTTGAACGCGGCGACGTGCTGCGCCACGTCCTTGCCGACCTCGGCCTTCTCGGCCGTCAGCGCGACGAGGACGCCGAGCTGCGGCGGCAGGTCGGGGTTGGTCTTGTGCAGGTACGTCGCGACGAAGGGCGCCTCGACGGTGACGACCCGGCGTACCTCGATCTTCTCCCCGAGGGTGGCGTTGGCGTCGTCGAGCACGACCTGCAGGTCCTTGCCGTCGACCACGATGTCCTTGGGGTCGTTGGCACCCGCGGCGGCCGCGGCGGTGACGACCTGCTCAGCCAGCGCGATGAACCGCTCGCCCTTGGCGACGAAGTCCGTCTCGCAGTTGAGCTCGAGCAGGGTGGCCTTGCCGGGGGCGCTCTGGTGGATGGTCACGAGCCCGTTGGACGCGGCCCGGCCCTCACGCTTCGCCACGCCCTTCTGGCCCTTGATCCGCAGGATCTCGACGGCCTTCTCGAACTCGCCGCCCGCCTCGACGAGGGCGTTCTTGCAGTCGGTCATGCCGGCGCCGGTGGCCTCGCGGAGCTTCTTGATGTCCGCGGCGGAGATGGTTGCCATGTCTGCTTCTCTTCGCTCTCGGGGGCGGTCAGGACTCGGTGGCGGGCGCCGGCTGCTCGCCCTCGGCCGCGGAGCCGGCGAGCAGCTCCTGCTCCCACGCCGGGAGCGGCTCGTCGGTGCCGAGCTGGCCGGCCTCGGGCTTGTCGGCGCCCGCGGCGGCCTGCGCGCCGGCACGGGCCATGAGGCCCTCGGCGACGGCGTCGGCGATGACCCGGGTCAGGGTCGCGATGCTGCGGATGGCGTCGTCGTTGCCGGGGATCTTGTAGTCGACGACGTCGGGATCGCAGTTGGTGTCGAGGATGGCCACGACCGGGATGCCCAGCTTGCGGGCCTCGTTGACGGCGAGGTGCTCCTTGTTGGTGTCCACGACCCAGACCGCGCTGGGGGTGCGCGTCATCTCGCGGATGCCGCCCAGGGTGCGGACGAGCTTCTTGCGCTCGCGGTCGAGGACGAGCGCCTCCTTCTTCGTCAGCACGGTGGCGCCGCCGGTCTGCTCGATGAGCTCGAGCTCCTTCAGTCGCTGCAGCCGCTTGTAGACGGTGGAGAAGTTGGTGAGCATGCCGCCGAGCCAGCGCTCGGTGACGTACGGCATCCCGACCCGGGTCGCCTGCTCGGCGATGGACTCCTGCGCCTGCCGCTTGGTGCCGACGAACAAGATCGTCCCGCCGTGCGCCACGGTCTCCTTGACGAAGTCGTAGGCGCGGTCGATGTACCCCAGCGTCTGCTGCAGGTCGATGATGTAGATGCCGTTGCGCTCGGTGAAGATGAAGCGCTTCATCTTGGGGTTCCAGCGCTTGGTCTGGTGCCCGAAGTGGGCGCCGCTCTCCAGGAGCTGGCGCATGCTGACGACGGCCACGGTGGCCCCGTTCTGTGCTCACCCGCGAGCTGCGGGCTTGTCCGGTTGTCGCGGACGCCGGGTGGCGCCCGCCCTGGCGCCCTCGGGGCCCGCCCTCCCGCGAACGGGACCGGCGGCAGGCTCCATGCGGTGTCGACGACACTGCGGGGCGCGCGAAGTCACCCGGCGGACCGGGTGCGGCGATCAGTCTACGCCACCCGGCGGTACGACGGCCCCTAGCGCGTGCGGCACCGCCGACCGCTCCCGGTCCCCGAGCTGTGGACCGCCCGCGGTCCTCCCCAGCCCGCTGCCGCCCCTGCGCCCGGCACGGGCAGGGTCGTGCCTCCGCCGACCCCCTGGAGGCCGCCGTGCGCCGACTCCTCGTGCTGCCCGTTCTCGTCCTGCTCGTGCTGCTCGTGCCCGACCTGGCGACCGCCTCGCCCGCCGTGCGGACCAGCACCTCGCCGTACGGCTGGCCGCTCGGCGGAACCCCCGTGGTCGACCGCGGCTTCGAGCCGCCGCACACCGCGTGGGGCGCCGGGCACCGCGGGGTCGACCTGCGCGCTGCGCTCGGCACCCCCGTCCTCGCGGCCGGGGCCGGCCGGGTCGCCTACGCCGGGCTGCTGGCCGGTCGTGGGGTCGTGGTCGTGGTGCACCCGGGAGGACTGCGCACCACGTACGAACCGGTGGCCGCGGCCGTCGCCGTCGGCGACGTGGTGGCCCGCGGCGACGTGCTCGGCACGCTGGGCGAGGGTCACGCGTCGTGCCGGCCGGGGCTCACCTGCCTGCACTGGGGTCTGCTGCAGGGCGACACCTACCTCGACCCGCTCGCCCTGCTGTTCCTGGGTCAGGTCCGCCTGCTGCCCCTGCACCGGGCCGACAGGGCCCTCGTCGCCACGTCCGGCAGGCCCCGTTTGGCGAGGACGGCCGGCACCGCCGGTGCGCACCCGCCCGCGCCCGCGTCGCCGGGCGGCGCGCCGTCAGCCGTGCCCGCGGGAGTCCGGGTCCTCGCGGAAGCCTCCGCGGTGGGCGGCGCCGGGGCCGCGGCCGCGCTGCTCCGGCGTCGTCGTACGGGGTGAGCGGACGTCAGTCGCGCTGGTCGGCGAGCTTCCCGCGCAGCTGCAGCACGGCCTTGGTGTGCATCTGGCAGATGCGGCTCTCGGTCACGCCCAGGACCTGGCCGATCTCGGCCAGCGTGAGGCCCTCGTAGTAGTAGAGGGTCACGACGATCTTCTCCCGCTCGGGGAGCATGTTGATCGCCCTTGCCAGCAGGTGCTTGGTCTCCTCGGTCTCGAAGACCTGCACCGGGTCCTCGGCCTTCGTGTCCTCGAGGGTGTCGACGAGCGACAGCTTGTCGCCCTTGTCGTTGCCGGCGGTGAGCAGCTCGTCCAGCGCGACGACGTTGACGAACGACACCTGGCTGAAGATCTGGTGCAGCTCGTCCAGCCGGATGCCCAGCTCCTCCGCCACCTCGGCCTCTGTCGGCGTGCGGTGCAGCCGGGCCTCCAGCGTGGCGTACGCCTTCTCGACCTCGCGGGCCTTGTAGCGGACCGACCGCGGGATCCAGTCGATCGAGCGGAGCTCGTCGATGATGGCGCCCTTGATGCGGCTGATGGCGTACGTCTCGAACTTGATCGCGCGCTCGAGGTCGAACTTCTCGATGGCGTCGATGAGCCCGAAGATGCCGTACGACACGAGGTCGGCCTGCTCGATGTTCGACGGCAGACCCACGCCGACGCGGCCGGCGACGTACTTCACCAGCGGCGAGTAGTGCAGGATCAGCCGCTCGCGCAGCCGCTCGTCCTTGGTCTCTTTGTAGTCGCGCCACAGCGCTGCGACCGCGGCCTCGATCTCGGCGCGCTCCTCGTCGGACATCCCCGCGTAGCGACCACCGCGGCGCGGCTTCTTGTCCTCCACCGGCTCCGAGACCACCTCGAGCGACTCGGCGCCCGGCTCGTCGACCTGGTCGTCCATCGCCTCGTCCGACGCCGTCACGCCGAGCTCCGAGGCCGTGGCGACGCGCCCGCCCTCAGGCCCGGGGGTGCGCGCGCTCATAGCTCGTCCTCAGCCGCTCGATGGAGACATGGGTGTAGATCTGCGTCGTGGCGAGCGTAGCGTGGCCGAGGAGCTCTTGAACGCTTCTCAGGTCAGCGCCACCCTCCAGAAGATGCGTCGCGGCCGTATGTCGCAATCCGTGCGGCCCCAGGTCAGGAGCACCCGGTACGGCGAGCAGCCTGGCGTGCACGACCGATCTCGCGGTCCGGGGGTCCAGGCGCCCGCCGCGCGCGCCCAGCAGCAGCGCCGGCCCGCTGCGGGGCCCGACCCACTGAGGCCTTCCCCGAGCGAGCCAGTCCTCCAGAGCACGCTGTGCCGGCAGACCGAAGGGCACCGCCCGCTCCTTGCGCCCCTTGCCGAGCACTCGGAGCAGGCGACGCGACAGGTCGACGTCGTCGACGTCGAGCCCGCACAGCTCGCCAACCCGGACGGCCGTCGCATACAGGACCTCCAGGACAGCTCGGTCACGTAGGTCGACGACGTCGTCGCCCTCGACCTGCACCAACCGCACCGCTTCGTCGGGCCGAAGCACCTCGGGCAGCACGCGGTGCGCCTTCGGCGCGGCGAGCATCGCCCCCGGGTCGGTCGGGAGCAGACCCTGCTGGTGCGCCCAGGCGGTGAACGTCCGCGCCGTCGAGCCCCGGCGGGCGAGGGTCGCGCGACCGGCACCCGACGCACGCTGCTCGGCGAGCCAACTGCGCAGCACGGCGAGGTCGAGGTGGGCGAGGTCGTCCACGCCACTGGCGTGGGCGTGCGTCAGCAGCGAGGCCAGGTCGCCGTCGTACGCGCGCACGGTGTGGGACGAGCGGTTCAGCTGCAGCTCGAGGTGCCGCCGGAAGGCGGCCCGGGCCTGCTCCAGCGCGGCGGGCAGGGGCTGCGCGTCCACACCCCGACGCTGCGGTACCGGTCGGCCGAGGTCAAGCCACCACGCTCAGCCGTCGCCCTGACGGGCCGGCGCACCGGCGCCCAGGGCGGTGAGGCGCCAAGCGCCGGACGCGCTCTCGACGAGCCCGGACACGAGCAGCGCGGGCAGCACCTGCTGCACGACGAGAACCGAGACGCCGGCGGTGCGGGCGATGCTGGCGGGGCCGGCGGGCGAGCGGACCGGCACGGCGTCGAGCACCCGCCGCACCGTCTCGGACAGCCCGTCGCGCGGATCGGCCGGTCCTCGTTCCGGCGCCCGGAGGTGCTCCCCCACCCGCCCGATCAGCGACAGCACGTCTGCGGCATCGGTCACGAGCGCTGCGCGTCCCTCGCGCAGCAGCGCGTGGCAGCCCGCGGACAGGGCGGACGTCACGGGACCCGGCACCGCCATGAGCACCCGGCCGAGGTCCTGGGCGCGGCCGGCAGTCGACAGCGAGCCGCTGCGCAGCGCCGCCTCGACCACGACCGTGCCGCGGGCCAGCGCCGCGATGAGCCTGTTGCGCACCAGGAACCGCACCCTCGTCGGTGCGCTGCCGGGCGGTACCTCGCTCACGAGCAGACCCTCGGCCGCCACCTGCGCGAGCAGTCGGTCGTGGCCTTTCGGGTAGGCGACGTCGACGCCGCACGCGAGCACCGCCACGGTCGGCGCGCCGGCCGCGGCCAGGGCACCGCGATGCGCCGCGCCATCGACGCCGTAGGCGCCGCCCGACACCACCGCCACCCCTGCCTCCGCCAGGCCGAACGCCAGCTCGCGGGCGACGTGCTGCCCGTACGGCGAGGCCGCGCGCGCACCGACCAGCGCGACGGCTGCGTCAGCGACGTCGCTCAGGCGTTGAGGGCCTCGCACGCACAGGGCCCAGGGCGCCGCGAGCTCACGGACCTCGCCGGTCATGACCCCGCTCGGCCAGCGCAGCGCTTCCGGCCACTCGTCGTCGCCCGGGCACACCAGTCGCCCGCCCACGCCGTGCAGCCGCTCGAGGTCGCGTCGCGGGTCGTAGCCGACGGCCCGCGCGACGATGCCGTCGAGCGCCTGCTGCCCGACGTGCTCCGGCGCCACGCCGCGACGCAGGTCCTCCCAGACCGCCGCCGCGGGGAGGCGCTCCAGGGCTGCGGCGACGGCGCGGTTGCCCGGCTCGACCACCCGTGCGAGCGCCAGCCGGGCCAGGCGTTCCTCGTCGGTCACGGTCACGCGGCCACCGCCCCGGACAACGGCAGGCGCAACCCGAGCGCGGAGGCGGCGTCGTCCGCGGTCGGCCGGTCGTTGCCCGCGAGGTCGGCCAGCGTCCAGGCCAGGCGCTGCACGCGCCCGAAGCCGCGCGCCGTGAGCAGCCCGCCGTCGAGCGCCCGGCCGAGCACCGGCAGAGCCTCTCGGTGAAGCGGCCATCGCCTCAGGAGCTCCGGGAGAGGCACGTCCGCGTTCGTGCGCCAGGGCGTTCCGGCGTAGCGGGCGGCGGCACGCTGCCGCGCGGCCCGCACCCGTGCTGCGACAGCCGCGGACGACTCCACCCCGTGCCGGTCGGCCATCAGCTCCGCGCGGCTGAGCGACGGCAGCTCCACTTGGATGTCCACCCGGTCGAGCAGTGGTCCCGACAGGCGGGCGAGGTAGCCGCGGCGCTGCCCCGGCGGGCAGGTGCACCGCGAGGCCGGCTGGGCGCACGGGCACGGGTTGGCGGCGAGCACGAGGGAGAACCGCGCGGGGTAGGTCGCGGTGCCGCCCACCCGCCGGATCGAGATCTGACCGCTCTCGAGCGGCTGTCGGAGGGCGTCGAGCACCCCACGGCTGAACTCGGGAGCCTCGTCGAGGAACAAGATCCCGCGGTGCGCCAGCGAGGCGGCCCCGGGTCGGGCGATGCCGGTGCCGCCGCCCACGACCGACACCGGCGTCGCCCCGTGGTGCGGGGCCTGGTACGGCGGACGTCGGACCAGGGGCTGGTCGGTCGCCAGGACGCCGGCCACCGAGTGGATGGACGTGACCTGGAGGGACTCCTCGAGCGAGAGCTCCGGCAGGATCCCCGGCAACCGCTCGGCGAGCAGGGTCTTGCCGCAGCCGGGCGGCCCGGTCATGAGCAGGTTGTGCCCTCCGGCCGCGACCACCTCGCAGGCGAGCCGGCCCAACGGCTGCCCCACCACGTCGAGGTAGTCACCGACCCGCACCGGACCGGAGTCTGCGGGCGCGGGGGTGATGCGTGCCGGCAGCTCCTCGCCGCGCAGCAGGCGGATGAGCTCGCCCAGCGAGGCGACGCCGACGGCCTCCACCTCAGGCAGCAGCCGCGCCTCAGCGAGGTTCTCGACGGGCACGACGACGCGCCGCCAGCCGTGGTCCCGTCCCGCGAGGACGGCCGGCAGCACGCCCGTGACGGCCCGGACACGCCCGTCGAGGCCGAGCTCGCCGAGCAGCAGCCGGTCGCGCAACGCCGTCGCTGGCACCACCTCGGCGGCCGCCAGCAGCGCCGCCGCCAGCGCCAGGTCGAAGTGGCTGCCGCGCTTGGGGAGCGCGGCGGGCGAGAGGCCCAAGGTGATGCGCTTCTGAGGCCAGCTGACGCCGGAGTTGACCACGGCAGCCTTCACCCGGTCGCGCGCTTCGTACAGCGACGCGTCGGGGAGGCCGGTGATCGCCAGCCCCGGGATGCCCTGCGCCAGGTCGGCCTCGACGTCGACGACGAAACCCTGCACGCCCACCAGGGCGATCGACCAGCTGCAGGCGAGCGCCATCAGAACGCCCCACGCAGGTGCACGACCTCGGGCTGCTGACCGCCACGGAGGACCGAGACGACGTCGAAGCGCAGGTCCCAGCTGCCCGGGGGTCGCCGCTCGCCCAGCCAGCGCGCGGCGAGGACGTGGATCCGACGGGCCTTCAGCCGCGACACAGCCTCCGCCGGCTCGCCGTACCCGAGACCTGAGCGGGTCTTGACCTCGACGAACGCGAGGGTCGAGCCGTCACGGACGACGACGTCGAGCTCACCCTCCCGGCAGCGCCAGTTGCGGTCGAGGATGACGCACCCGGCCGCCTCGAGGTGCCGCACCGCGACGTCCTCACCCCAGCGCCCGAGAGCCTTGCGGTCCACCACGGCCACCACCTCCGGCCGGCACCCTGACGGGGCGGGCCGGGGCGCGGCAGCCGTACGGAAAGGATGTGGAGGCGGCGGCCGCGTGTGGATCAGCCGGGCAGCTCGAGGTCGGGCTTCTCGAGCTTCTCGACGTTGACGTCCTTGAAGGTGAGGACGCGCACGCTCTTCACGAAGCGGGCCGGGCGGTACATGTCCCACACCCACGCGTCGGTGAGCGTCAGCTCGAACCAGACCTCGCCGTCGGTGCTGCGCGGCACCAGGTCGACCCCGTTGGCGAGGTAGAACCGGCGCTCGGTCTCGACGACGAACTCGAACTGCCGCACCACGTCGCGGTACTCGCGGTAGAGCTGCAGCTCCATCTCGGTCTCGTACTTCTCCAGGTCGTCGGCGCTCACGAGGCCACCTCCCCCAGGGCGGCCCGGACGTTGACGTAGGAGAAGCGGTGCTCGGGGCACGGGCCGTGCAGCGCCAGCGCCTCCCCGTGCTCCGGCGTGGAGTAGCCCTTGTGCGCCGCGAAGCCGTACGCCGGGTAGCAGGCGTCCAGGTCGGTCATGAGCCTGTCCCGGGTGACCTTCGCGACCACCGAGGCCGCGGCCACGCAGGCGGCGACCCGGTCGCCCTTCCAGACCGCGAGGGTCGGGGCGGGGAGTCCCTTGATGGGGAAGCCGTCGGTGAGCACGTACGACGGGCACGGGTCGAGCCGGCTCACCGCCTGCCGCATCGCGCGGACGTTCATCACGTGCAGCCCGTACCGGTCGACGTCCTGAGGGGGCACGACGACGACCGAGAGGGCCAGCGCCCGCCGTACGACCTCGGCGTAGACCTCCTCGCGGGCCTTCTCGGTCAGCAGCTTGGAGTCGGCCAGGCCCGGCACCTCTCCGCGCCTGCCCTGCGGCAGCACCACGGCCGCCACCACGAGCGGACCCGCGCAGGCGCCGCGCCCGGCCTCGTCGGCGCCGGCTACGTGCGGGAACCCGTGGTTCTGCAGCACCCGCTCGAGCGCCCACAGGCCGTGCTCGGAACGGACCACCGGTCGTGGGGCGACGATCACGGGGCGGTCCGGGCGGTCTCGCTCATGGCGACCCGATCGTACGGCGGAGTCAGGCCGTGCGGCGCAGGCGGCGGCGTCGCAGCAGGGTCAAGGGGGCCGCGCCGACCAGGCCGAGGGCGAGCGGCGCACCCGGAGCGGCGAGCGCCGCGGTGAACGTGGTGGGCACGTCGAGCACCGCGACGTGCTGGGGCGGCCAGACCACCACGAACGCCCGACCGACGACGCGGTCCTCGGGGATCGTGCCGTGGTGCGCGTCGCTGTAGTGGTAGCGCGAGTCCGCCGAGGCTCCCCGGTGGTCGCCCATCACGAACAGCCGACCCTTCGGGACGAGCACGCCCGCAGCGCCCGGCGGGCAGCTCTCGCGGTCGTGGCCCGCCGCGCAGAACCACTTGTTGGCGTCCTCGTCGTCGCCCGCCTCGAAGAGGTACGGCTCGTGCAGCTCGACGGCCGGCCCGTGCGGGGGCTGCACGACGACGTCGCCGCCCGTGCTGCAGCACATGACCCGGTCGCCGGGCAGCCCGATCACGCGCTTGATGTAGTCCTTGTCGTCGGACACGACGCCGACGTACGTGCCCACCCGGTGGAGCACTCGCGCCACCGGGTTGCCCGGCGGCGCGACGTCGCTCTCCGGGGCCCAGTCGTCGACGCCGTTGAAGACCACGACCTCGCCGCGGTGGATGCCACGGACGTCGTACACGACCTTGTTCACGAGGACGCGGTCCCCGACCTCGAGGGTGTGCTGCATCGAACCCGAGGGGATGGAGAACGCCTGCAGCAGGAACGCCTTGATGCCCAGGGCCAACGCGACGGCGAGCACCACCAAGAACGGCAGCTCCCGCCAGCCCGACCGACGGCGCGGTGCGGGCTCGGCGGGAGCCGTGGTGTCGTGCAGAACCGTCACGGGACGCTCAACGCTCCGTGCACGGAGGAAGTGCCTCAGGACTCGGTGGTGGCCCTGACCTCGCGCTTCTCCTTGATCTTGGCCTTCTTGCCGCGGAGCTCACGCAGGTAGTACAGCTTGGCGCGACGCACGTCGCCGCGGGTGACGACCTTGATGTCCTCGATAACGGGCGTGTGCACCGGGAAGGTCCGCTCGACGCCGACGCCGAAGCTCACCTTCCGGATCGTGAACGTCTCGCGGATGCCGCCGCCCTGACGGCGGATGACGACACCCTGGAAGCGCTGCACGCGGGAGCGGTTGCCCTCGACGACGCGGACGCCGACGTCCAACGTGTCGCCCGGGCGGAAGTCCGGCACGTCGCTGCGCAGCGAGGCCTTGTCGAGCTCGTCGAGGGTGTGCATCGGAGTCGCTTTCTCTCACGTCACGGCACGCCGAAGGCGGACCGAAGGCTCAGGGGTGCGGGGGTCGACCGCCCGCAACAGCCCTCTATGGTGCCACAGGTCGCGACGGAGGGTCCAAGAGCG
Source organism: Actinomycetota bacterium (assembly GCA_046723735.1). Taxonomy (GTDB): domain Bacteria; phylum Actinomycetota; class Actinomycetes; order Mycobacteriales; family SCTD01; genus RYN-111. Next base: position 20,085 of record JBKOVB010000108.1, read on the forward strand.
CGCTGCCCAGCGCCTGCCGGTCACGGTCGCTCAGACCGGCCTGGAGACCGGCCAGCAGGTCGGGGCGGCGTTCCGCCGTACGACGCAGGCTCTGGTCACGGCGCCACCGCGCGATCGCGGCGTGGTCGCCGGACAGCAGCACCGTCGGCACCTCCAGCCCCTCCCAGACAGGGGGTCGGGTGAAGGCCGGCCACTCGAGCAGCCCGTCCGAGAACGAGTCCTCCTGGTGCGACTGCTCGTTGCCGAGCACGCCCGGGAGCAACCGGGCCACGGCCTCGACGACGACGAGCACCGCGACCTCGCCCCCGGCGAGGACGTAGTCGCCGAGCGAGACCTCGTCCACCCGCATCGTGCGCCTGGCGTGCTGCAGGACGCGGTCGTCGATGCCCTCGTAGCGGCCGCAGGCGAAGGCCAGCCACGGCTCGTGGCTGAGCTCCATGGCGAGGTCCTGGGTGAACGGTCGGCCGGCAGGCGTGGGAACCACGAGGCGTGGCGCCTCGGCAGGGCCCTTCAGCGCGGCCAGGGCCCGGCCCCACGGCTCGGGCTTCATGACCATGCCGGGGCCCCCGCCGTACGGGCTGTCGTCGACGGTGCGGTGCACGTCGTCGGTCCCGTCGCGCAGGTCGTGCACCCGCAGGTCCAGGACGCCGCGCTCGATCGCCTTGCCCACCAACGAGAGCCGGAGCGGCGCCAGGTAGTCGGGGAAGATGCTGACGACGTCGACCTGCACGTCAGTCCCCCGCCGGCTTCGACAGGTCGAGCAGCCCCTCGGGCGGCGTCACCACGACCTGGCCGGCGGCGAGGTCGACGGCCGGGACGATCGCGCGCACGAACGGCACGAGCACCTCGCGGCCGCCCACCTCGACGACCAGGACGTCGCCGTGCGGCAGGTGCAGCACGTCCGTGACGGTGCCGAGCGGGGTGCCGTCGGAGAGGGCGGCGGCCAGGCCGACCAGCTGCGAGTCGTAGTACTCGTCCTCGTCGGCCAGCGCGGGGAGCGTGCGGGCGTCGACCTGCAGGACCCTGCCGCGCAACCCCTCCGCCGCGTCGCGGTCGGCGACGCCCTCGAAGAGCACCACGAGCTTGCCGGAGTGGTCGCGCGCGTGCGCCACCGTCAGGGGGCCCTCGTCGGACAGGACCGTGGCACCCGGGGCGAAGCGCGCGTCCGGGTCGTCGGTGCGGACCTCGACCGTGACCTCGCCCTTGATGCCCTGCGGCCGGCCGACCCTCCCCACGACGACGAGGTCCGGCTCCCCGGACGGGGAGGCCGGACCTCGGTCACGTCGCGAGCCTGCGACTCGCCTGGCCATCGTCCTAGCGGATCTCGTCGGTGTCGATGACGTCGACGCGCACGCCCTTGCCACCGATGGCGGCGACGACGGTGCGCAGCGCCTTGGCCGTGCGGCCCGAACGCCCGATCACCTTGCCGAGGTCGTCCGGGTGCACGCGGACCTCGAGGGTGCGCCCGCGACGGCCGGAGACCATGTCGACGGTGACGTCGTCGGGGTTGTCGACGATGCCCTTGACGAGGTGCTCGAGGGCTGCCTCGAGCACTACTCCTCCGACGCGGTCTCGGCCGGGGCCTCGGCTGCGGCGGTCTCCGCAGGCGCCTCGGTCTCGGCAACGGGCTCGACCGGCGCCTCGGCAGCAGCCTCGGCCGTGTCGGTGGCAGCCTCCTCAGCAGCCTTCTTGGGCGCGGCCTTCTTCTTCGGCGTGGTGGCGGCGCCCGCGGCCTCGACGGTCTCCTTGGCAGCGGCCTCGAACGCGACCTTCTTGTCGACCTTGGGGGCAGCGACCTTCAGCGCCTCGGGTGCCGGCTCGCCCTTGAACTTCTGCCAGTCACCGGTCTTGCTCAGCAGCTTCTGCACGGGCTCGGTCGGCTGCGCGCCGACGCCCAGCCAGTAGGCCGCCCGGTCGCCGTCGATCTGGATGAGCGACGGCTCCTCCTTCGGGTGGTACTTGCCGATGGTCTCGATGACGCGACCGTCCCGCTTCGTGCGCGCGTCGGCGACGACGATGCGGTAGTACGGCGCGCGCATCTTGCCCAGGCGCATCAGCTTGATCTTGGTTGCCACAGCTTCTCGTGCTCCATGTCTACGGCGTGGGTGCGCACCCGCGCCGGCGCGTGGGGTGCGCCCTCGGGTGCTGCGTGATGTCACGCCGCGACGGGGAGAGGGTCCGTGCACGGCGGTGGCTCGCCGTCCAGTGTGCCAGACGAGCGCACGCGGCCTCCACCTGCGGGTTACAGGCAGCCGTCGAAGGCGTAGACCGGGTTCAGCCGCAGCACGCCGTCGGCGCCTCGCACACGCGGGTCGCCCACGACCTCCGGGGGTCCTTCGGCGGAGAAGCACCCGTCGGGCTTGAGCACGACCTCGTAGACCACCTGGCGCCGTCCGAGCTGGGGGTCGGAGACGGCGACGACGCAGCGCCAGTCGTCCCCCGGTCCCTCGTCGGGGGTCTCCTCACCACCCCGGGCGCAGCGTGCCCCGGCCTGCAGGTCGTCGGCACGCACGTCGACGCGGCCGTCCTGGGCGGCGCTCCGGGCGTAGAGATGGGCGAAGGAGCGACCTACCGCCGTGGCGAGCGCGTCCCCGTCGTACGACGGGCCGCAAGCCGCCAGGAGGGCCGAGACCGGCGCGAGCGCCAGCAGGCGCCTCACGGGACCGCCCAGTCGCGCCGCCGCAGCAGCAGCACGGCGCCTGCGAGCAGCACCACCACCGCCACCAGCGCCGCCGCCCAGGCCGCCTCGAGCGGGCCGAGCGCGGGGTCCTCGAGCAGCAGCCCGTGCCAGTCGCCGAGACCGGTGACGACGAGCAGCGGCCGCACGCCGCCCAGCGGCGCCAGCTGTCCGGCGAGCCCCAGGCCCCCTGCGGCAAGCGCCGGCACTCCCACCCCGAGCAGGCTGCTCCGGGTAGCCGCGGAGACGAGCAGCGCCCCGGCGCTGACCGCCAGCGCCGCCGGGAGCGTGCTGAGCCAGGCCAGCGCGACGAGCGCCAGCGCGGAGGGGAACGCGATCGGCTGACCGGAAAGGCCCACGAGGTCCTGGCGGCCGACGAACAGCAGCCCCGAGACGATCGCGCTCGTCCCCAGCACCAGCACGAGCACCACCGTCGCTCCCGCGGCCACGAGCGCCTTGCCCCAGAACAGCTCCCAGCGCGAGCACGAGCGGGTCAGGAGCGTGGCCCAGGTGCCGTGCGCGTCCTCGGAGGACAGCACGTCCCCCGCCACCAGGCCGGCCAGGATCGGGATGGTCCACACGCCGGCGGAGCCGAGCAGCACGAGCGGGAACGCGAGCCCGAGGTCCTGCACCCAGCGGCCGTAGAGCGTGTCCGTGGGCAGCCCCTGCTGGAGCTGGAGCACCGCGGCGACCACCGGCGGGGCCACGAGCACGACGGCGAACGCAGCGCGCATCCGCCGCAGGGCGAGGAGCTTGCGCAGCTCCACGGCGAGCACAGCCCTCACGCGGTGAGCTCCAGGAAGGCGCGGGTCAACGGGTCGCCCTCCTCGACGAGGCGCCGGACGGCGATGCCGGCCGCCGCGAGGTCGAGCACGAGGGCGTCGAGGTCGTCAGCCACGACCCGCAGGCCGTCGGGAGCGGGCTCGACGCGCGCCCCGCCGCTCGCCCTGACCCGGCGGACCGCGGCGGCGTCGTCCGAGGTGCGCAGCAGGTGTACGGCGGGAGGCAGCGCCGCGCGGAGCCCGGCCGTCGTGCCGTCGTACCGGACGGTGCCGCCGGCGAGGACGGTCACGTGCGAGCACAGCGACGCCACGTCCGCAAGTGCGTGGCTCGAGACCACGACCGCGGTCCCGCCCCCGGCCAGCTCACGCAGGATCGCGTGCGTCTCCTCGACCGCGACGGGGTCCATCGCGCTGGTCGGCTCGTCGAGCACCAGCAGGCGAGGAGCACGCAGCAGGGCGGCCGCCAGGCCCAGCCGTTGGCGCATGCCCGTCGACCAGCCGGCGAGCCGACGTCCGGCGTGCGGCGCCAGGCCGACCCGGTCGAGGACCCGGTCGACCGCACCGCGGTCGCGCAGGCCGTCGAGCCGGGCGAGCAGCGCGAGGTTGTCCCGGCCGCTCAGGTAGGGGTAGAAGCGCGGCGCCTCGACGAAGCCCGCGACGCCCGGACGACCAGGCTCGGCCGGCGCCCCGAGCACCAGGGCGCTGCCCTGGTCGGGTGAGACGAGCCCGAGCAGGACCCGGAACAGCGTCGTCTTGCCCGCACCGTTCGGGCCCACGAGACCGCGCAGCTGCCCGGCGGGGACGACCAGGTCGACACCGTCGAGCACGGCGCATCCGCCGTACGTCTTGCGCACGCCGCAGGCCTCGACCACCGTCACAGCGGACATTCTGCCGGGACTGGCGGGATTTCAGCCGCTCATGGCCCACCCGGCCCCCGCCGGGGCAACCTCAGCGGTCGCGGAACAGGCCCAGCGGGTCGGGCTGCTGGGGAGCCGCTTGCGGCAGCCCGAGCGGGTTGGGCGCGGCCGGTGGGAGCGCCTGCTGCCGCGACGGCCCGCCGCCGGCGCGACCGGGACCCTTCTTGCCCTTCTTCCCCTGCTGCGCCCGCTTCGCCTTGCGCCCCAGCCCCGGGATGCCGGGCATCCCGGGGATGCCGCCGCCCGAGGCGGCCAGCTGCTTCATCATCTTGGAGGCCTCGCCGAACCGGTCCACGAGGTTGTTGACCTCCGGCACCGTCGTGCCCGAGCCCCTTGCGATACGGATCCGGCGCGAGCCGTTGAGGACCTTCGGGTCCCGGCGCTCCTGCGGCGTCATCGAGCGGATGATCGCGGTGATGCGGTCGAGGTCCTCGTCCTTGACCTGCGCCAGGGCATCCTTCATCTGCCCCATCCCGGGGAGCATCCCGAGGATCGAGGTGAGCGAGCCCATCTTCTTGATCTGCTGCATCTGCTCGAGGAAGTCCTCGAGGTCGAAGCTCTCGCCGGACTGCAGCTTGGCCGCGGCCTTCTGGGCCTGCTCGGCGTCGAAGTGCTTCTCGGCGGTCTCGATGAGCGTGAGGACGTCACCCATGCCGAGGATGCGCGAGGCCATCCGCTCGGGGTGGAAGACGTCGAAGTCGTCGAGCTTCTCGCCCTTGGACGCGAACATGATGGGCTGGCCGGTGAGGTGTCGCACCGACAGAGCGGCACCGCCGCGGGCGTCGCCGTCGAGCTTGGTGAGCACGACCCCCGTGAAGCCGACGCCCTCCTGGAAGGCCTGCGCCGTCGTGACGGCGTCCTGGCCGATCATCGCGTCGAGGACGAACAGCACCTCGTCCGGCTGCACCGCGGCGCGGATGTCGGCCGCCTGCTGCATCATCTCGGTGTCGATGCCGAGCCGGCCCGCGGTGTCGACGACGACGACGTCGTGGTTCATCCGGCGGGCGTGCTCGACCGCCTGGCGGGCCGCGTCGACGGGGTCGCCGACCCCGTTGCCGGGGTACGGCGCGAAGACGTCGACGCCCGCCTGGCCGCCCACGACCTGGAGCTGGGTGACCGCGTTCGGGCGCTGCAGGTCGGCGGCCACGAGCAGCGGTGCGTGACCCTGCCCCTTGAGCCACTTCGCGAGCTTGCCGGCCAGCGTCGTCTTGCCGGACCCCTGCAGGCCGGCGAGCATGATCACCGTCGGCGGGGTCTTCGCCAGCCGCACCAGCCGGGTCTCGCCGCCCAGGATGCCGACGAGCTCCTCGTTGACGATCTTCACGACCTGCTGCGCCGGGTTGAGCGCCTTGGAGACCTCCTCGCCGAGGGCTCGCTCCTTCACCGCCGCGATAAAGGCCTTGACCACCGGAAGCGCGACGTCGGCCTCGAGCAGCGCGACGCGGATCTCGCGGGCGGTCGCGTCGATGTCGGCCTCGGACAGCCGGCCCTTGCCTCGCAGCGAGGTGAAGACCTTGTCGAGCCGTTCGCTCAGGGTGTCGAACACGAGGGTCCTTCGGCGTGGGGAGCGGTCCCGTCGAGGGTAGTCGGGACGGCGGCTCGTGGGCCGATCAGGAGCCGAGGCGCTCCACCGTGAGCGCCACGACGCCCCGAGGCGCGGCCGAGGTCACGGCGTAGCCGTCGCGCAGCACGGTCGCAGGCACCGTCGCCACGAGGCGCCGGGTGAGCAGGTCGCGCACGGCGTACCGGCCGCCGTCCACGGCCTTGAGGCGCAGCACCGCCTGCGCCGACGGGTCGTCCTGGCGGAACGCCGTCACCACGCCCTGCTGGCGGTCGCGGTCCCAGATCTGCAGGCCGGTCCAGCGCGCGGCGAGCGGGTCCTGCAGCAACGGGTAGGTGACGCCGCAGAAGAGGCCCTGCTCCCGGTGATAGGCGTCGGCCCACACACGGGCCTCTGCGACCTGTTCGGGTGTCAGCTGCGTGAGGTCGAGCTTGAGCGTCGGGTGACCGAGCAGCGCCGCCGCCATCAGGGTGCTCACGGGATAGCTGTCACGTCCGTTCGCGAGCGCCGCCTGGCCGATCGTGTCCGAGGGGACCCAGGGCGCGAGCAGCCAGAGGTTGTGCAGCAACTGGGGCGGCAGCGGCGCGCCGTTCTGGAACCAGGTGGCGCCGCGCGACACCGACTCGAAGGGCCACAGCCGGTAGTCGTTGGTCTCGTCGATCTGCACGGTGACCTCGGGGTGCCGCGCCTGCAGGTCGTCGATCATCGCGAGGAAGGCCTCGCGGAAGCGGTACAGGTCGACGGGCTCGACCCCGGCGCAGTCCATCCACCACAGGAAGTCGAGCTTGAAGTACGTGACCTGCCACTGCTCGACGGCGCGCAGCATCTTGGCCTCGAGGTCGTCGATCATGCGGCCGTCCTGGGAGACCGCAAGCGGGTTCCAGACCCCGGTGCCGGCCTCCTCGGAGCCCTGCCCGTCCTGCGCGACGTTGAGCGCCACGCCCGCGTCACCCAGCGGCGCGCAGGCCCATTGCGGGTGCTGCTGGAACGCCGCGGAGGTGTGGTGGAAGCTCATCGGCGACATCCAGAGGCCCAACTTCATAGGTGCGATGGCGGCCCGTACGGCGGCGAACCGGTCGTCTGGGAACCGTGGGCCCCACGTGGCTCGCGGCTCGGGGCACTGCGGCGAGTCGGGGCACCAGTCGCCGGAGCGGGCCTGCCAGCCGTCGTCGAGGACGAACACGTCGACGCCCAGCCGCTTCGCGACCTCCGCCTGCCGCCGTACCTCGGCCAGGTCCATGTCGTCCTTGGCGCCCGTGGAGATCCGGTTGTGGTCGACGCTGTCGCTGTTCCAGACGATGCCGCGCTGCCAGGTGCCCGAGGGGCGCGTGCGGTGCAGCGCGGAGACGTACTGCCACGGCTCGTCGACCGGGTCGCGCGCGACGCCGGTGAAGACCTTCTCCAGCACCGTCCCGGGAAGCAGCGCACGCTGCCGGCCGACGGGTGCGCTCGGGTTGCTGACGTGCGCGTCCCCTTCCACGGGGCCGAGGGGCACGACGTCGCGGGTGAGGTCCGCGCCGACCCAGCTCAGCCCGGCCGTGCGCCCGACCACGCTCGAGGGCAGGTCGACGCGCTCGAGCACCTGGAAGACACCACCGTCCGGCCCCACGGTGGACAGCCACTGCCCGGTCACGGTGCCGTCTCCTGGCAGGGGCGTCGCCACCCGCCAGTCGCCCGGCTGCGGGTCGCCCACGGCGACCTGGGGCTCCCACCCCGCCTCGCGCCAGTCGGACCCGGCGCGGAAGCTCTGCACCACCGCGACTGCCGGGTGCGTGGGCCGGACCTGGTCCAGCGCGTAACCCGCGACCACGAGCGGCGCGATCGCCTCGAGGGACAGGGTCAGGCCCGCAACGCCGGGGTGCACCTCGACGAGCCTGGCGACCGGACCCACCGGCACGCGGACCGCGACGCCGCCGTCCTTCAGGCGCGTCAGCGTGGGGGTGCCGGCGTCGAAGGCGTCGAGGCTCAGCGGGGCGGTCCCGTTGCCGGTGACGACGTCGAGGCGGGCGTCTGCCGTCGTACCGGCCACCACCTCGCCGGTACGGCGGTCGGTGAGCGACAGGGTCCGGAACGGCGACAGCGACCACCGCCGGGCCACCAGGTCGTTGCCGACCTCGAGCGTGCCGTCGCGGACCACCGCGTACGTGTCCGGCGCGGCTGGTCGGTCGGCCTCGGCCGGGACCGCCAGGCCGCCGGCGACGACGGCGAGCGCGAACGGGATGACCGCAAGGCGGACCACGGGGCTCCTTTTGTCAGGGTTGCCAACAAATAGGCCCTGGTCTCCTCCGGGTCAAGGCAGGACGCTGAGCAGGTCCTTGACGAGCGCCTCCCGGCGCGTCGGGTCCGAGAGGACCGGCACGTAGAAGGCGTCGACGACGTCCGCCCCGAGGGTCGACACGTGCGCCGACCGGACGTCCAGCCCGTGCTCCTCGAGCACGTGCGTGATGCGGTGCAGCACGCCGAGCTCGTCCGGGGCCCGGACCTCCACGACGGTGGCGGTCTCCGACGCGTCGTCGACGAGCCGCACCGTCGAGGGCGCCTGCTGGCGTCCGGGGCGCGCGTAGGCCGCCTCCCGTGCGCTCAGCCGCTCCTCCAGGGGCAGGGACCCCTCCATGGCGTGACGCAGGTCCTCGCGCACCAGGGTCCAGTCCGGGAGGGACCCGAAGCGGGGGGCCACCCGGAACAGGGTCACGGCGGTGTCGCCCCGCGGGAAGCCCGACGCCGCCCGGACGTCGAGCCGGTGCAGCGCCAGCACGCCCGTCGACAGGGACAGCAGGCCGGGGCGATCGGGCGCGACGACGATCACCGTCTCGCCGTCCGCCTCCAACGCGAACTCGCCCTTCGCGACGAGCGCCTCCTGCGCGGCGGTCAGGGGCGCGGGGGCGGGAGGCGATCGGCCCTCGAGCAGCGCGGCCGCCCGCGCTACCAGCTCGCCGACGAGCTGGGCCTTCCACGAGCTCCACGCCGCCGGGCCGGTGGCGAGTGAGTCCGCCTCCGTGAGGGCGTGCAGGAGCTCGAGCACGTCCAGCGAGCCGACGGCTCCCGCGACCGCGCGGGCAGTGGCCGGGTCCGCGAGGTCACGCCGGGTCGCGACGTCCGCGAGCAGCAGGTGGTGCTCCACGAGCGCGACGAGCACCGCGACGTCGTCCGGCCCGAACCCCAGCCGTGGCGCCAGCTCGGCGACGACGCGCATGCCCACTTCGGTGTGGTCGCCCGGCAGGCCCTTGCCGATGTCGTGCAGCAGCGCGCCGACCAGGAGCAGGTCGGGGCGGGCCACCCGCCGCGTCAGCCCAGCGGCGTTCGCCGCGGCCTCCACGAGGTGCCGGTCCACCGTGAAGCGGTGGTAGCTGTTGCGCTGCGGCTTGCTGCGGACCGTCTCCCAGACCGGCAGCAGCGGTACGAGCAGACCGGCGTGGTCGAGCTCCTCGAACACCGGCACCGCGCCTGGGCCGGCGGCCAGCAAGCCGACGAACGCGTCGCGCGCGGCGTCCGGCCACGGCACGGGCAGCCGCGGGCAGGAACGCAGACGGTCGAGCGTGATGGGGGCGATGGGCAGCCGGGCCCAGGCGGCCGCCTGGGCCACTCGGAGCACGAGCCCCGGGTCGGTCTCGGGCACGGCGTCGCGGGCCAGCACCACCTCGCCCTGCTGCTCCACAACGTCGTCGGCCAGGGGCCGGCGCTGGCCCCCTGCCGGACCGCGCAGCCCGAGCATGCGGCGCCTGGGTGCTGCGGCGCTCACCCGCCGCCAGGTGCTGTCGGATGCGTAGGCGATCGCCCGCCCCGCCGCCGACACCGCGGCCATCAGGGCGTCCGCGTCGGCGTAGCCGAGGGCGGCGGCGACCCCGTCCTGCTCCTGCATCAGCAGGCGGTCCACGGTACGCCGGCCGGCCCTGCCGGTACGGCGGTGCAGCTCCCCTCGGACGTCGAGCAGCACCTCGTGCGCCCCGCGCACCGCCTCGCCGGGCGGGTCGGCGAGCTGGGCGACCGCGAGCGCCTGCAGGGCGTGCACGTCACGCAGGCCGCCGCGGGCCTCCTTGAGGTCGGGCTCGAGGAGGAACGCGACCTCGCCGTGGGTGCGGGCCCGCTCGTCGACGAAGCCCCGCAGCTCCGCGACCCGCTTGGGTGCCTGCGCACGCCAGGCCGCGCGGAGCGCGGCGACGAGCTCCCGGCTGACGGCCTCGTCCCCGGCGACGTGCCGCGCGTCGAGCAGCCCCAGCGCGGCCTTGAGGTCCTCACGTGCGACCGCAGCCGCCTGCTCGACGGTCCGCACCGAGTGGTCGAGCCCGACGCCGGCGTCCCACACCGGGTACCACACCCGATCGGCGAGCGCGCTCAGGTCCTGGCTGCCGTCGTGGACGAGCACCAGGTCGAGGTCGCTCCCGGGCGCCGGGTCCTGGCGGCCCAGCGCCCCCACGGCTACCAGGGCCACCCCCGGGCCCGGGTCGCCGAGCAGACCGGCCAGCCACCCGTCGTACGCCTCGGTCAGGACTGCCCGCAGCGGCGCGCCGACGAGGTCGGTGCGCGCGAGCAGGGCCTCCTTGTCCGCCTTCACAGTGCCTCGGGGCCCCGCTCTCCCGTCCGGACGCGGACCACGTCGTCCACCGGGGTGCTCCACACCTTGCCGTCCCCGATCGAGCCGGTCTGGGCCGCGGTGACCACCGCGTCGACGACGCGATCGGCGTCCGCGTCGTCGACGAGGACCTCGATCCGCACCTTGGGCACGAAGTCGACGGTGTACTCGGCGCCCCGGTAGACCTCGGTGTGGCCCCGCTGCCGGCCGAAGCCCTGCACCTCGCTCACCGTCATCCCCTGGACGCCCAGTCCCTCCAGCGCCGCCTTCACGTCGTCGAGCTTGAACGGCTTGACCACGGCGGTCACAAGCTTCATCAGTGCAGTCTCCCCATGGTGCGGACCGAGCCGAGGTCGTACGCGGACTCGGCATGAAGAGCCTGGTCCAGGCCGACCGCCTCGTGCTCCTCCGACACGCGCAGCGACAGGGTGCGGTGCAGGACGGTCGCGAGCACATAGGTCGCGCCGAACGCCCACGCCGTCGCGACGAGCACGCCCACGAGCTGTCGACCGAGCAGCCACAGCCCCCCGCCGTACAGCAGGCCCTCGTGCGCCACGGCACCGTTGACCGCGTGCGAGGCGAACAGCCCGAGGAACAGCAGACCGACGACCCCGCCTACGTAGTGCACGCCCACGACGTCGAGCGAGTCGTCGTAGCCGAGCCGGAACTTCAGCTGTACGGCGGACAGGCAGACCGCGCCGGCGACCGCGCCGAGGAGCAGCGCGGGCAGCGGTTGGAGGTAGCCGCACGCGGGCGTGACGGCGACCAGCCCGGCGACGGCGCCGGACGCCGCGCCGAGGGTGGTCGCCGACCCGGTGCGCCAGCGCTCCAGTGCCAGCCACGCGAGCATGCCGCCGACCCCGGCGAGGTGGGTGGCCACGAGCGCGCTCACGGCCAGTCCGTCGGCGTGCAGCGCCGAGCCGGCGTTGAAGCCGAACCAGCCGAACCACAGCAGACCGGCGCCCAGCAGCGTGAGCGGCAGCGAGTGCGGCGGCATCGCCTCACGGGGCCAGCCCATGCGCTTGCCCACGACCAGCGCCAGCGCGAGACCTGCGGCGCCGCAGTCGATCTCGACGACGGTGCCCCCCGCGAAGTCGAGGACGCCGAGCTTGTTGAGGAAGCCCTCCGGGGAGAACGCCCAGTGCGCCAGCGGTGCGTAGACGAGCACGGACCAGAGCGCGGCGAACACCACGAAGCCGCCGAAGCGCACCCGGTCGGCGACGGCCCCGGCGATGAGCGCCACCGTGATGATCGCGAACATCAGCTGGAACGCTGCGAACAGCAGTGGCGGCACCGTCAGCGGGATCCCGGGCACCGGGTCCGTGTCGTTGGCCAGTCCGAGGAAGTGCAGCCCGCCGAGGAGGCGCCCGCCATGGGCGAAGGCCAACGAGTACCCGACCACGACCCAGGTCACGCTGACCACACCGATGGCGACGTAGTTCTGCATGAGCATCGCCAGGACGTTCTTGGCGCGGACCATGCCGCCGTAGAAGAAGGCCAGGCCCGGCGTCATGAGCAGGACGAGGGCGGTGCAGGTGAGGAGCCAGGCGGTGTCGCCGGCGTCGAGGTGCGTCACGCTCCGTGAGCATGTGGTCACCCGGTTGCCCGAGCGTTGCACTCGTGTTTCAGGCAGGTGAACGAGCGCATGACGCTGCGTCCGCCCGCGGGCTGCGTGAGCAGGACCACACGGGCGGACGCAGGACGTCAGGGCTAGAGCGCTTCGGTGCCGCGCTCCCCAGTGCGGACCCGGACGACGTCGTCGACGGGGGTGCTCCACACCTTGCCGTCCCCGATGGAGCCGGTCTGCGCGGCGCGGAGCAGCGCGTCGATGACGTTGCCGGCCTCGATCTCGTCGACCAGCACCTCGACCCGGACCTTGGGCACGAAGTCGACGCTGTACTCGGCGCCCCGGTAGACCTCGGTGTGCCCGCGCTGCCGGCCGAAGCCCTGCACCTCGCTCACCGTCATGCCCTGCACGCCCACGGCTTCCAGGGCCGCCTTGACGTCGTCGAGCTTGAACGGCTTCACGACCGCGGTGACGAGCCTCATGACAGCGCCTCCACGCCCCGCTCCCCGGTCCGGACCCGGACGACGTCGTCGACCGGGGTGCTCCACACCTTGCCGTCCCCGATGGAGCCGGTCTGGGCGGACTTGGCGATGACGTCCACCACGTCGGTGGCGTCCGCGTCGTCCACGAGGACCTCGACCCGCACCTTGGGCACGAAGCTCACGGCGTACTCCGCACCGCGGTAGACCTCGGTGTGCCCGCGCTGCCGGCCGAAGCCCTGGACCTCGCTGACGGTCATGCCCTGGACCCCGAAGACCTCCAGCGCGGCCTTCACCTCCTCGAGCTTGAAGGGCTTGATGACCGCCGTCACGAGCTTCACAGGGTCACCTTCTGCGCGCCCGCCCCGGCGTATGACGGGGCGCCG
>JBKOVB010000048.1:0-3071 GCA_046723735.1 Actinomycetota bacterium
CATCCCGACAGGGAGGTGGACCTCGGTCGCAACCCCCTTCGCGTCGACGTAGTAGGTGCGCACGTCGAGCGCGAGGCTGGAGATCTGCCCGGACGGGCATGCCGGCGTCGCCGCGGGAGTCCCCGTCGTCCCATAGCGGCACGTGAAGACCCGATCGCCGGGCGGCTGGCTCCCCCAGACGGCGGCACCCTTGCGGTCTCCCTCGAAGCTGAGCTGCCTCGCAAGGTGACCGGCCGGTACGGGCATCTGCACGAGCCCGAACCCGTCATCGGCCTTCGTGCCTGGGGCGAACCGTCGGCGGGCGGCCTCGCACACCCGCGACTGCTCCGCGAGGTCGGCCGCGCTCATCCTCGGGTGGTCCTGCGTCGGCTCGGGCGAGGGCGCGCTCGCGTGCAGGGCCTTCGCGGCTGCGTCGAGGGAAGCGTCGTCGCCCGTGATCTGCAGCTCTCTCCCTTCGATCCGGGACATGATCGTCGGGGCCGAGGCCACCCTTCCGTCGATGAGCACGGCGAGGCGCCGGCCGACGTGGCTCCCGGTCACGTCGGCGAATCGCTCGCCGCCGTCCCGGTCGAGCCGGACGGTCAGCTGGCGCTGCGTCCCGAGCGCGTCCGACGAGACTTGTGCGTGCGTCGCCCGGAAGTCCCCGAGGGAAGGGCCGAGCCGGTGCGACGACCGCCCGCCGAACCCGCACGCCGTACCCGGTCCGTGGGCGACGAGGGGCGGCGCGTCGCAGGGGACGTCGTACGACTCGGAGACGACCTCCCGCAGCTGCAGGGTCGGCAGCGACGCCTGAGCGCCCGACGACGAGGCGCCGTCGCAGCCGGCGACGAGGAGGACCGCGAGGACAGCAAGGGGCGCACGCAGGCGTTGCACCGTAGGGCTCAGGCGGTCTGCTCGCCCCGGGAGCTCTGCCGCATCACTCGTTTCGCGAGATCCTGGTCATGGCGTCCTTCTCGACGACCTTGACCCGCAGGCGCGAGGTGGGCTCGCCCTCCTTGTTGGGTACGGGCCCGAAGGCCTCGCCGAGCGACTTCTCGTGCTCGTCGAGCCGGTACCAGCCGTCCCACGTCGTGTACTGCACGCCGCGGCCCTCGAGGAACTCGACCACCGCGGCCTCGGACGGCTCGGCGGCCCGGGGTCCGGACGGCAGGTCCTCGAGCAGCGAGCGCACGGTCTCGATCGCGTCGCCCTTGGTGTGGCCGATGAGGCCGACCGGGCCGCGCTTGACCCAGCCGTTGCAGTAGATGCCCGCCATGTGCTTGCCGTCCATGTCGAGGACGCGCCCGGCGGCATGCGGGATGACGTGGTTCCGGCCGTCCCAGGGCAGGCCGGGGAGCTCGGTGGAGCGGTACCCGACGCAGCGGTACACCGCCTGCACCGGCCAGTCCTTGAAGACGCCGGTGCCGCGGACGTTCCCGTCGCCGGTCAGCTCGGTGCGCTCGGTGCGGAAGCCCTCGACCCGGCCCTCGCCGAGCACCGACACGGGCGACTCGAAGAAGTGCAGGAAGAGCTTGCGCGGGCGCGGCCCGAGGCCGTGCTCGGCGGTCCGCATGGCGTACCGCTCCAGCTCCTTGACGACCATCTTCGTCTGGTTGTCGGAGTTGATCGCCTCGACGGAGCCGGCGTCGTACTCGATGTCCTCGGGGTTGACGATGACCTCGACGTTCGGGGAGTGGTCGAGCTCGCGCAGCTCGAGCGGGGTGAACTTCGCCTGCGCCGGCCCGCGGCGGGCGAAGACGTGCACCTCCTCGACGGGCGAGGACTTGAGCCCCTGGTAGACGTTGTCCGGGATCTCGGTGACCAGCAGCTCGTCGGCGGTCTTGGACAGCATCCGGGCGACGTCGAGGCCCACGTTGCCGGCGCCCACGACGGCGATCGAGCGGGCCTCGAGCGGCCACTCGCGCGGCACGTCCGGGTGCCCGTCGAACCACGACACGAAGTCGGCGCCGCCGAACGAGCCGGGCAGGTCGATGCCGGGGATGTCCAGGTCGCGGTCCTTCTCGGCACCCGTGGTGAAGACCACGGCGTCGTAGAAGCGCTGCAGGTCGTCGAGCTTGAGGTCCACGCCGTACTCGACGTTGCCCAGCAGCCGCACCTGCGGCTTGTCGAGCACCTGGTGCAGCGCGGTGATGATCCCCTTGATGCGCGGGTGGTCCGGCGCCACGCCGTACCGGATGAGCCCGAACGGCGCGGGCTGGCGCTCGAACAGGTCGATGGAGACGTCCTCGCCGGACTTCATCAGCACGTCGGCGACGTAGATGCCGGCCGGCCCTGCGCCCACCACGGCGATGCGCGCCGGTCGTCCGTCCACCACTGCTCAGGCTCCTCGTCACGGTGCTGTACCACTCCATGGTGCACGCACCGCGCCCGGGAAGCGATTCCCAGCAGATCGGTGTGATTCACCTCTCAGGCGCGGCCACCTGGTAGACCAGACCTCGTGCCCGGTACGACGGACCGCCCCCGCGACGTCCAGCGGGCCCGCGTGTACCGCGCCGAGGACGCCTGGGCGCTGCGCCTCGACGCCGCCCGGCGCGGCGCGGTGCGGGCCCAGGTGGCCGGCTCGAGCGTGCTGCTCCCGCCAGAGCTGCGCTTCGGAACGCTGCAGGCAGCGCAGGCGTGGGCCGACACCGCCCTCCCCGGGGACGTCCCACCGGTGCGGCTGCGGGAGCGGCGCGGCCAGCACAGCGCGCACTGGGAGAGCCCCGACGTCGTGGCGCTGCCGGTGCCCGAGCACGGCGAGCCGTGGGCGCTGCGCCAGACGGTGCTGCTGCACGAGCTGTCCCACCACGTGGACTTCCACAGGTCCGGGACGACGGGCCACGGACCGTCGTACGTGGCGACGATGCTCACCCTCGTCGCCCAGGTGCTGGGCGAGCACGCGGCCTTCGCGCTGCGGGTGGACTACGCGGAAGCAGGGGTCGTACGTGTCTGAACGCATCCTCGACAAGATCGGGAAGCTGCTGGCGCAGGCGGAGGGCACCTCCAACGAGCACGAGGCAGAGGCCTTCGTGAGCCGCGCGCAGGAGCTCGCGACCACCTACGCGGTCGACCTCGAGCTCGCCCGCGCCCGC
>JBKOVB010000152.1:0-9434 GCA_046723735.1 Actinomycetota bacterium
ACCACGAGGTGCGCCTCGCCGGCGCGCTCGAGCACCATCGTCGGGTGATGATCCGCCGGTTCGCCGACCTGATCGCGCTGCAGGCCCGGCTGCCCGTGCCCGACGGGCAGATCCTCGGGCTGGCGCTGGCCGGCGCGGTCTCCGAGGTGCTCGTGGACTGGGTCGCGCAGCCCGAGCCGCGCCCCCCGACGGCACCGATGATCGACGTGCTCGTGGACGTCTTCGCCCGCGCGATCATCCGCGACTGACCCGCTACGCCGGCCGGCCCGCTCGCGTTCAGCCCCCGGCGGGCAGGCAGCCGGCGCCCAGCAGCTGCTTGAGGTCCGCGAACAGCGCCGCCGTGGCGGTGACGCGCAGCCGGTCGTCGAGCCTGAGCAGCGTGGTCTTGCCCCCGCCCTCGAGCTGCAGCTGCACCTCCGTCGTACCGGGGTGGGCGGCCAGCACCTCCTTGAGCCGCTCGACGACGGGCGGGGTGCACCGCACGGTCGGCAGCGACACGACCACCGGCTTGCGCTCCCCCACCGACAGGTCGGGGACGGTGATGTCGGAGGCGATGAGCTTGGGGACGTCGTCGCGCTTGTCGACCCGTCCCTTGACCAGCACGACCGCGTCCTCGGCGAGGTGCACCGCCGCGGTCTGGTAGGTCGCGGGGAAGAACATCACCTCGACGGCGCCCTCGAGGTCCTCGAGCTGCACCTGCGCCCAGGGGTTGCCCTGCTTGGTGACGCGCCGGTTCACCGAGGACAGCAGGCCGCCGACCACCACCATCGCGCCGTCGTCCTTGTCGACGAGCGCGGAGATCGGGCAGTCGACCGCCTGGGCGATGACGTGCTCGACCCCGAACAGCGGATGGTCGGAGACGTAGAGGCCGAGCATCTCGCGCTCGTAGGCGAGCAGGAGCGACTTGTCCCACTCCCCGGTGGGGATGCGGACCTCGAAGACGCCGCCGAGGTCGAGGTCGAGGTCCTCGTCCCCGCCACCGAGACCGAACAGGTCGTACTGCCCGACGGCCTCGGCCTTCTTGGTCTCCATGCAGGCGTCGATCGCCTCGGCGTGGATCGTGTGCAGGCCCTTGCGGTCGTGGCCCAGCGAGTCGAAGGCGCCGGCCTTGATGAGCGACTCGACGGTCTTCTTGTTGACCGCGACCGCCTCGACCTTCTTGAGGTAGTCGGGGAAGTCGGCGAAGCGTCCCTTCGACGCCCGCGTCTCGATGACCGAGGCCACGACGTTCGTGCCGACGTTGCGGATCGCGGACAGCCCGAAGCGGATGTCGGTGCCGCGCGGGGTGAAGTCGCTGTCGGAGTCGTTGATGTCGGGCGGCAGCACCTTGATGCCCATCCGCCGGCACTCCGCGAGGTACAGCGCGCTCTTGTCCTTGTCGTCCTTGACGCTCGTCAGCAGGGCCGCCATGTACTCGGCCGGGTAGTTGGCCTTGAGGTACGCCGTCCAGTAGCTGACGAGCCCGTAGCCCGCAGTGTGGGCGCGGTTGAAGGCGTAGTCGGAGAACGGGACGAGGATGTCCCACAGCGTCTTGATGGCGCCCTCGGAGTAGCCGTTGGCGAGCATGCCGTCGCGGAACGGCACGTACTCCTTGTCGAGGATCTCCTTCTTCTTCTTGCCCATCGCGCGCCGGAGCAGGTCGGCGGCGCCGAGCGAGTAGCCCGCGAGCTGCTGGGCGATCGCCATGACCTGCTCCTGGTAGACGATCAGCCCGTAGGTCTCGCCGAGGATGTCCGCTAGCGGCTCCTCCAGCTCCGGGTGGATCGGCACGACAGGCTTGCGGTTGTTCTTGCGGTCGGCGTAGTCGTTGTGCGCGTTGGCGCCCATCGGGCCAGGGCGGTAGAGGGCGAGCACGGCCGAGATGTCGTCGAAACCGGTCGGCACCATCGAGCGCAGCAGCGCCCGCATCGGGCCGCCGTCGAGCTGGAACACGCCGAGCGTGTCGCCCCGCGCCAGCAGCTCGTACGTCGGGGCGTCGTCAAGCGGGAGGTCCTCGAGCACCACCGTCTCGCCACGGTTGACCGCGATGTGCCCGAGGCAGTCGTCGAGGACGGTGAGGTTGCGCAGGCCGAGGAAGTCCATCTTCAGCAGCCCGAGGGTCTCGCAGGCCCCCATGTCGAACTGCGTGATGATCGCGCCGTCCTGCTCGCGACGCTGGATCGGGATGACGTCGAGCAGCGGCTCGCGGCACAGGATGACGCCGGCGGCGTGGACGCCCCACTGCCGCTTGAGGCCCTCGAGGCCGCGCGCGGTGTCGACGACGGCCTTGGCGTCGGGGTCGGACTCGTACAGCGCCCGGAACTCCACGGCCTCGCCGTACCGGGCATGGCCCGGGTCGAAGATGCCGCCGAGCGGGATGTCCTTGCCCATGACGGCCGGCGGCATCGCCTTGGTGATCTTGTCGCCGACGGCGTAGGGGTAGCCCAGCACCCGGGCGGCGTCCTTGATCGCGGCCTTCGCCTTGATCGTGCCGTAGGTGATGATCTGGCTGACGTGCTCCTCGCCGTACTTCTCGGTGGCGTAGCGGATCATGTCGCCGCGCCTGCGCTCGTCGAAGTCGAGGTCGATGTCGGGCATCGAGATACGCTCGGGGTTGAGGAAGCGCTCGAAGAGCAGCTTGTGCTCGACCGGGTCCAGTTCGGTGATCTTCAGGGCGTAGGCGACGAGCGACCCCGCCGCCGAGCCACGGCCCGGGCCCACGCGGATGCCGTTCTCCTTGGCGTAACGGCACAGGTCGGCGACCACGAGGAAGTACCCCGGGAAGCCCATGTTGCAGATGACGTCGACCTCGTAGTCGGCCTGCCGGGTGTGGGCCTCGGGCACGTCACCGTGGAACCGCTCGCGCAGCCCCTCGTGCACCAGGTGGCGGAGCCAGGTCTTCTCGTCGTACCCGTCAGGGACAGGCACCCGGGGCATGAGGTCGGCGCCCTCGGTGAAGCTGACCTCGCAGCGCTCGGCGATGAGCAGCGTGTTGTCGCAGGCCTCCGGGAACTCGCGCCACAGCTGGCGCATCTCAGCCGGGCTCTTGAGGTAGAAGTCCTGCGCGTCGAACTTGAAGCGGTTGGGGTCCGCCATCGTCTTGCCCGACTGCACGCAGAGCAGGACCTCGTGCGCCTTGGCGTCCTCGGGGTGCGTGTAGTGCAGGTCGTTGGTGGCGATGAACGGGATGCTCATCTCCTTGGCGAGCCGGATGAGGTCGCGCTGGGCCCGGCGCTCGATCTCGATGCCGTGGTCCATCAGCTCGCAGTAGAAGTTTTCCGCCCCGAAGATGTCGCGGAACTCCCCGGCCGAGCGCTTGGCCTTCTCGTACTCCCCCATCCGCAGGTAGGTCTGGATCTCGCCGGAGGGGCAGCCGGTCGTCCCGATGATGTCCTTGGCGTGCTCGGCGAGGAGCTCCTTGTCCATGCGTGGCTTGTAGTAGTAGCCCTCGAGGCTCGCGAGCGAGGAGAGCTTGAACAGCCGGTGCATGCCCTCGGTGCTCGTGGCGAGCATCGTCATGTGGGTGTAGGCGCCACCACCCGAAACGTCGTCCTCGCCGCCCGCACCCCAGCGCACCCGGGTCTTGTCGAACCGGCTCCCGGGGGCGAGGTAGGACTCCTGGCCGATGATCGGCTTCAGGCCGTGCGCCTTGGCCTTCTTCCAGAAGTCGTAGGCCCCGAACACGTTGCCGTGGTCGGTCATGGCGATGGCCGGCATGCCGAGCTCGACGGCCTTCTTGAACAGCTCGTCGAGGCGCGCCGCGCCGTCGAGCATGGAGTACTCGGTGTGCACGTGCAGGTGCACGAACGAGTCACTCACAGCGCGCCACTCCAGGGTGCCAAAACCAGTGTTGCCAAGCGGTCCGTGGGGAAGTGCGGGCCGTGCTCGGTGGGGTCCTCAGTGTCGCACGGGGCACCGACAAGGCTCGGGCGACGCTCCGGTACGACGGGGCCGCGGGGCGGTTTGGCAGGATCCTCGCGTGCACATCTCCGCCAAGACCGACTACGCGGTACGCGCCGCCGTGCAGCTCGCCTCCTCGTCGGAGTTCCCGGTCACCTCCGAGTCGATCGCCCAGTCGCAGGACATCCCCGCGAAGTTCCTCGAGGCGATCCTGTCCGAGCTGCGCCACTCCGGGCTGGTCAAGAGCCGGCGCGGCGCGCACGGCGGCTACTGGCTGTCCCGGCCGGCGTCGGAGATCACCGTGGCGGACGTCATCAGGGCCGTGGAGGGACCCATGGCGCTCGTGCGTGGCGAGCGGCCCGAGCACGTCACCTACCACGGCGCCGCCGAGCCGCTCCGCGACGTCTGGGTGGCCGTCCGCGCCGCGCTGCGCGGCGTGCTGTCGCACGTGACGCTGGCCGACATCGCGACCGGCCACCTGCCCCGCCACATCAAGAAGCTGACCGCGCCGGAGGAGGCGTGGATCGCCCCCTGGTTCGACTGACGTTCCTCGCCTCTGTGGACCGTTCCCCGTGCGCGGGCCGGCCGATCTTGCCGCGCCGTGCCACGAGGTCTACGGTCGCCCTGGGTCCTGCCGTCACGGGGTGAGGGAGGGGATCATGTCCGTTCTCGTCACGATGCAGGTCAGTCCCGTCGATGCCGAGAGGTTCGACCACGCCGCCGAGGAGCTCGGCACCCGGACCTACCCCGGCTTCAAGTCCCGCCGGGTGCTCCACTCCGAGAGCGACCCCAGCAACGTGCTGGTCATCGAGGAGTGGGAGTCGCACGAGGCGTTCCACGCCGCCACCGAGGACGCCGGCGACGAGTTCAACGCGAAGGCCGGCACCGAGGGCCTGGACTGGGTCACCGGCGTCTGGGAGGTCCCGGAGGCCCGCAAGGGCATGTGAGGGCGCCCCGCGCCTCACCGCCAGGCCAGCAGCTCGCCGTACGCCGCGTCCCAGCTCTCCAGCCGGAACAGGCCGACCCCGGCCGTGCTCATCCCGCGGTTCGTGATGTCGCGGGCGCGCTCGCTGTCGTCCAGCGCCCAGGCGAGCTCCTCGAACGTCGGGTTGTGGCCCACGACGACCAGCGTGCCGGTGCCCCGGTCGGTCTCGGCGATCACCTCCCGGAGGTCGTCGACCCCCGCGGTGTAGAGGCGGTCGTCCAGCACCGGCTCGACCGCGCCGACCGAGGACAGCTCCCAGGTCTCCCTGGCCCGAGCAGCTGAGGACACGACCACACGATCCGGCGCGACGCCCTGCTCGGTCAGCCAGGCACGCACCTCCGCGCACTGCGCCCGGCCCTTGTCCGAGAGCCGTCGACCGTGGTCGGCGTCACGGTGCGGCTCGGCCTTCGCGTGCCGGACGAGGACGAGGATCGGCATGCGCACACCTTGTCACCGGTCCTACCGTCGATGCATGCCGATGACGACCGGACCTGAACGCGAGCTGCTCGAGGCGGTGCTCGACGACAACCGCGCGTCCCTCGTCGAGTGCGTCGAGGGGCTCTCCGAGGACGACGCCCGCCGCTCGCTGGTGCCCTCGCTCACGACGCCGCTGTCGCTGCTGAAGCACGCGGCGGCCGTGGAGCGCAGCTGGTTCCAACGCCGGCTCGCGGCGCTGCCGGAGCAGGATCGGGACGGGTACGCGTACGGCGACGACCCGAGCTGGACGGTCGAGCCGGGGGACACCGTCGCCTCGGCGGTGGCAGACCTGCGGCGCGCGATCGCGCGCTCCAAGGAGCTCGCCGCCGGTCGCGACCTCGACACGCAGGTGCACCACGACGTCTTCGGGACGGTGTCGCTGCGCTGGATCTACCTGCACATGATCGAGGAGGTGGCGCGGCACGCCGGCCACGCCGACATCCTGCGCGAGCAGATCGACGGGAAGCGGAGCACCTGAGCATGGACGTCCTCGTGCTGGGCGGCACCTCGTTCGTCGGCCGCGCGATCGTGGCCGACCTCCTCGGGCGCGGCCACACGCCCACGCTGTTCACCCGCGGCCGCACCAACCCGGACGTCTTCCCCGAGGCCGCCCGGCGCCCCGGCGACCGGGAGGCAGGCGACTACACCAGCCTCGACGGCGGGCGCTGGGACGCTGTTGTGGACGTCAGCGGCTACGTCCCTCGGCACGTCGCCCAGGCCATGGCGGCGGTCGGCGAGAGCGTCGGGCGCTACCTGTTCGTCAGCACGGTGTCGGTGTTCGACCTCGCGCGCGCCCCCGACAGCGGGCTCGACGAGGAGGCCCCCCGGCTGCCCGAGGTACGTGACAGCGAGGAGGTGAGCCAGCACTACGGCGGGCTCAAGGTCGCCTGCGAGAACGACGTCGTGGGGCGCCTCGGGCCGCGGGCGACCGTCGTACGCCCCGGCATCGTGGCCGGCCCGCACGACACGACCGACCGTTTCACCTACTGGGCGCGACGCGGTGCCGCGGGCGGCCGGGTCGCGGTGCCCGGACGCCTGCAGCAGCCGGTGCAGGTCGTGGACGCCCGCGACCTCGGACGGCTCTGCACGCTGCTGCTCGAGGACGACCGCACCGGCGCCTTCAACGCGGTCGGCCCCGCCGAGCCCGTGACCGTGCGCGGCCTGGTGGAAGCCTGTGCGGCAGCGGCCGGCACCTCGGTGGAGCTGAGGGAGGTGGCCGCCGTGGAAGCCGGGTTCCCGTTGCTGCTCGAGGACCCGTCGTACGACCGGATGTTCCGCGTCTCGGCGGCGGCCGCCCGCACCGCCGGGATGCCGGCGACCCCGCTGATCCGCACCGCAGCCGACACGCAGGCCTGGGACCGCGACCGCGGCGAACCACCGATCGCCCGGGCCTTCACCCCCGAGCAGGAAGAACAAGCCCTCGCCGCAACCGGTGCCTGAGTCGTACCGTCACAGGTGGAGCACCAGCGGAAGGAGCGGGCCATGGCCTCGCGCAACAAGCCCCGCCACGAGCCGAAGAAGCCCAAGAAGGCCAAGGTGCCGCCGCGCGAGCAGCACCCCGTCATCCACCGGCCCCCGCTCGGCGGGCTCCCGCACAGCTGAGGCTCTTCGTCGCTGTCCGGCCGTCGGCGCGCGCGTGCGCCGAGCTGGCACGAGATCTCGGTCGCGACCTCGACACGCGCTGGCACGTCACGCTCGCGTTCCTCGGCGACCAGCCGGGGCCCGAGCTGTTCGACCTCACCGACTGCGTTGCCCGCCACAGGCCGTTCACCCTGCGGCTGCAAGGCGGCGGGACCTTTCACGGCAGCGTGCTGTGGGCAGGGCTGGGTGGCGACACCGAGGCGTTGCAGGGCCTGGCGGAGGATGTCCAGCTGGCATGCCGGGCCGCCGGTGCACAGCTCGAGGAGCGACCGTTCCACGCTCACGTGACGCTCGCGCGCGGCCGCCGGCTGCACGTGCCGTCTGCCCTGCTGAAGCACCACGGGCCGTCGTGGCCGGTGACACAGGTCGAGCTCGTCGAGAGCGTGCTGGGCCGGGCGGCACGGCACCAGGTGGTGCGCGTGTTCCCGTTGGCCTCGTGACAGGGTGGTGCTCGTGATGCCTCCCTTCGTCGACCGGTTCTGGCTGTCCGCCCACCCGGAGGCGGTCCTCGCCGACGTCCGCTGGTACGCCGACGGCCGCTCGGGTCGGCTGGCCTATCAGGCCGGTCACCTGCCGGGCGCCGTCTTCGTCGACCTGGACCGGTGGCTGGCCGGACCCCGGACGCCCGAGAACGGTCGGCACCCGCTCCCCTCCCCAGAGCTCTTCGCGGAGGGCATGCGGACGTTGGGCATCGGCGACGACGACGTGGTCGTGGCGTACGACGACGACGCAGGCGCCATCGCCGCCCGGCTCGTGTGGATGCTGCGCGTGACGGGGCACGAGGCGGCGCTGCTCGACGGTGGCATCACCGCCTGGGACGGTCCTCTCGAGACCGCCGTGGTCACGCGGCCCGCGACGGCCTTCACCGTGGCGGACTGGCCGGCGGCGCTGCTGACGGACATCGACGAGGTCAGCAGCGTGCTGCTGCTCGACGCCCGTCCGCCCGACCGGTTCAGCGGAGAGGTGGAGACGATCGACGCCCGGCCCGGGCACGTGCCGGGCGCCCGCAACCTGCCCTGCCGCACGAACGTCGGACCGGACGGCCGGCTGCTGCCCGACGAGGAGCTCCACGCGCGCTTCGCCGCGGTCGGCGTGAAGGAGGACACGCCCTGGGTCTCGTCATGCGGGTCCGGCGTGACTGCCTGCCAGAACCTCCTCGTGGCCGAGCACCTGGGCCTGTACCAGGGTCGCCTCTACCCGGGCTCGTGGTCGCAGTGGGCGGCGACCGACCGACCGGCAGAGCTCGGCGGTGACTCAGGGCGTCACCCGAGGGAGGCGGCGAGGCACTGGGCCAGCGCTCGTGGCCCCGTCCCTTGCGAGGGCGGGGCTACGAGCGATCAAGGCCAGCTGACGTCAGGCGGCCGTCGATAGCCGAGATGGTCCAGCACCGGTCTCGGAGGTCGGTCGTACGTGTGCCCGGCCGGCGTGGTCCAGCGGAAGGTGCCATCTGGCAGGCGTTGGACGCGGAACCGGTCGTGCTTGGCCTGGTGGTGGTGCTCGCACTCGTCTGCGAGGTTGAGCTCGCTCGTCCGGCCGCGGGGCCACGGGTCGAGGTGGTCCTTGTCGCAGGTGTCGGCGCGGCGCGTGCAACCGGGGAAGATGCAGGTGCGGTCGCGCAGTACCAGGTGCCGCTTGAGGCGGACGGGCACGGCGTACCGGTCGGTGCTCAGGTCCAGGCACACGACCGGGTCGGTGCGCAGGCGGTGTAGGGCCCGGGCCAGCGCGGCGGCGCTCCACCGTGCCGGCAGCAGCCGGTTCGGCTCGGTGGTGGGAGGCAGTGGGTGGTCGCCGGTGGCGAGCTGGGTCGGCTCGCCGCCGGTCGGTGCAGTCCGGGCAGCCGTCTGCCGGCGGTGTCGTTCGTGGTCGTCCGCGGCATGGATCTGGCTGCGGTCGGTGTGCTCCTCGTACCAGTCCAGGTCCTCGACGGTCGGCGCCTCAGGATCGGGCTCGACGGGCTCCTCATACTGGTCCTCGTAGGCCCAGCTCAGCGGCTGCGCCGGCGCGACCGCGGCCGGCTCGAGGTCGGGGCGGTGCACCACGCCGTCCACCGCGACCAGCTGACCATGCTCGTCGACCACCACCCGACGCAGCTCCCCGGACGAAACCACCTCTCTGGCCTGGGGCGCAGGGATCGGCCCGAAGCCCGGGATCTCGCCGGGCAGCTCGTCGTGGCCTTCGACAGTGGCAAGACCGACGAGCAGCTGCACCTGCCACTGCCCGGGGCGGGCCCGGCCGCACACCAGGTCCCGCAGGGTGTCGAACCGGCGCTGCGCCACCGTGCGGTCATCCCCCGGCGCGGGCGGCCAGCACAACGCGTCCAGCGACGCCATCATCGCCGCCACGTCCGCGACCGGACCGTGCGCATACAGCTGCGCCGACCCCGGAGCGTCGCAGTGAATGGTCACGTCCCGATCCGCCTTGGCCCGCTCCGCCCTCTTGGCGGCATGGTCGG
>JBKOVB010000059.1:0-54268 GCA_046723735.1 Actinomycetota bacterium
GGGCGCCCCCGGGCCCGGGGCGCCACCACGGGCCCGGGGGGGCCATCGCCGCGGTCACCCGGCGGCCCGGCCGCGGGACCCGCCGGCGGGTGGGGCGGGCCCACGACGAGGGCATGCTCGCGTTCGCGTGGGACGTGAACCACCTCTGGACCAGGCGCTACGTGCTTCGCACGGGGGTCGACGGGATCTACTCCGACCACGTCCGCCTGCTCGTCGACGCCGCCCGGGGAGAATGAGGGGGGCGTCCCGCTCAGCGGGGCTCCAGTGGCGGGCGCCCGGCGCCGAAATGTAACCTGTTCTCGTTTTCTGCCGAGGGGAGCGCATGGTGGTCGACGTCGATGTCGACGTCCTGATCGTGGGTGCAGGGCCGGCCGGTCTCTTCGCCGCCTACTACGCGGGGTTCCGCGGACTGTCGGTGGCGCTCGTGGACGGCCTGCCCGAGCCCGGCGGTCAGGTCACGGCGCTCTACCCCGAAAAGATGATCTTCGACGTGGCCGGCTTCCCGGCGGTGAAGGGCAAGGACCTCGTCGAGAGCCTGGTGCAGCAGGCCGCCCCCTTCAACCCGACGTACCTGCTCGGCGAGGAGGCGATCGGCTACCACCCCAGCCACGACGAGGTCGTGGTGAGCACTGCTTCGGGCAAGACCGTCCGTGCGAAGGCCGTCATCCTCACGGCGGGTATCGGCTCGTTCACGCCTCGGCCGCTGCCCGGCGGACACGAGTGGGAGGGACGGGGCCTCGAGTACATCGTCCCGACGTACGAGCCCTATGCCGGCAAGGACGTCGTGGTGGTGGGTGGTGGCGACAGCGCCCTGGACTGGGCGCTCGGGCTCGAGCCGGTCGCCAGCAGCGTCACCGTCGTGCACCGGCGCGACGAGTTCCGCGCCCACGCGCACAGCGTGAAGCTGCTCAAGGACTCCAGCATCCGCATCGTCACGCCCGGTCAGGTCACCGCCATCCACGGCGACGACGGCGTGCTCACCGGTGTGACGGTGCGCCACGTGAAGACCAAGGAGACCCAGGAGATCGCCTGCGGCGCCGTGGTCGCGGCGCTGGGGTTCACCGCCGACATCGCGCCTCTGGAGGCCTGGGGGCTGGCCAGCGCCGAGCGGCACATCCTCGTCGACACCCGCATGGCGACGAACCTGCCGCGCGTGTTTGCGGCCGGCGACGTCACGGAGTACCCCGGCAAGGTCAGGCTCATCGCGGTCGGGTTCGGGGAGGCAGCGACGGCGGTCAACAACGCGGCTACCGTGATCGACCCGGGGGCCACCGTGTTCCCCGGTCACTCGACCGAGCACGTGGAGGGCCCGACCGCATGACGTACGTGATCAGCTCGGCCTGCCTGGACATCAAGGACATGTCCTGCATCGAGGAGTGCCCGGTCGACTGCATCTACGAGGGCGACCGCAAGCTCTACATCCAGCCCAAGGAGTGCATCGACTGCGGGGCGTGCGAGCCGGTCTGCCCGGTGGACGCCATCTACCCGGACCGGACGCTGCCCGACGACAAGGTTGACGACAAGGACGACAACCGGGCGTTCTTCTACGAGACGTTGCCGGGTCGCGAGGTGCCGCTCGGGGCGCCCGGCGGCTCCATGAAGATCGGCCCGGTGGACGCGGACACGCCGCGCACCGCGGCGCTGCCGCCGAACCCCGACGCCGACTGACGAGGCACCTGCGGCCGGCTAGGGGTGCAGGCTCCCGAACCGCAGGTCGACGACGTCGAGCACGTGCGGGAGGTACTCCTCGAGCCGCTCGCCGTCCTTCTCCGACACCATGAGCAACCGGTCCTTGCCGACCGGGTGGAGCTCGAGGATGTTGGCGTCGGCCTGGATGGTGACGACGCCCTGCGCCTCGTCGTACTTCACGCCGGGGGTCTTGAGGTCGTTGAGCTCCACCGGTTCGGGGTGGACGACGCCGGAGTCGACGACGGTCACGCCGTGCGCGGTGAGCTGTTCCACCATGCGGTCGTGGATGGTGTCCAGCACGTCCGCGTCGGGAGCCATCAGCCGTTTCACGCTGATGACGGCCGGTTCGGAGGGGCTCGGCCACAGGATGTCGATCCCGCCGACGAGCTCGGCCTCGAGCCCTTGGCAGGCCTCGTGCAAGCAGGCCTTGACGTCCTCGCCGCTGAATCCCTGAGGGGGGTGGGCCGAGAACCGCAGGCCCGCGATCACGTCCATGGCCCCCGACGGTAGCCCCCGGGGGCCGCGCTGACGAGCCTGCAGTACCGCCGCCGGTAGCGGGCGCGAGCCGTCGCCCACGGCTCAGGCGGTCTGCTGCAGCGACCACTCCCAGAGCCGGGCCGCCTCCTCGGGGTGCATCGCCCAGGGCGCGTAGCCCGCGCTGCCGTCACCCGGCGTCTCGTCGGCGACGTGGCAGTCCTCGAGGTAGAGCCCGCCGCGTCCCTCGAGCTCGGGTGCGACCGCGGCGTAGATCGTGGTCGCTGCGCCCTGCTCCACCGTCTTCAGCGCCAGGCCGGTCAGCCGCTTGCCCAGCGACGCCGAGTCGTCGGCGGTGAGGTGCCGGGAGAGCTCGGTCATGATGACGCCGGGGTGGAGCGCGTAGGCGTGGATCCCCTGGGGCGCAAAGCGCTTCTCCAGCTCGACCGTGAACAGCACGTTGGCGGTCTTGCTCTGGCCGTAGGCGACCCACTTGTCGTACTCGCTCGCCCGGAAGTGCGGGTCGTCCCAGCGCATCCCTGACCGCAGGTGGCCTCGGCTGCTCACGTTGACGACACGCGCCCCAGGGCGCAGCAGCGGCAGCAGCTCGGTGGTGAGCACGAAGTGCCCGAGGTGGTTGGTGCCCAGCTGCAGCTCGAAGCCCTGTGCCGTGCGCCTCAGCGGTGGCGCCATCACGCCGGCGTTGTTGATGAGCAGGTCCAGCCCGTCGTACGACGTGAGCACCTGCTTCGCGGCCGTGCGCACGCTCTCGAGGTCGGCCAGGTCAAGCTCGACGAGCTCGACGTCGAGGCCGCCCAGCGCGGTCCGGGCCTTGTCGAGGTCCCGGGCGGCACCGACCACCCGCGCGCCGACGGCGCGCAGCACCCGGGAGGTCTCGACGCCGAGCCCCGCGCTGACGCCAGTCACGATCGCCGTCTTGCCAGTCAGGTCGATCCCGGCGGCGACCTCAGCCGCGGTCGTCTCCGCCCCCAGCCCTTGCGTCATGGAGCGTGCTCCTTCGTGCTCGCGTGCGCGCTGTGACGCAAGGGCGGGGGTGGGATCAGACGACCGGGACGCCGGGGACCTCGGTGCCCGCGGGCAGCGAGATCGACTTGCTCTCCAGGTACGCCGCCAGACCCTCGGGCCCGAGCTCACGGCCGACGCCGCTCTGCTTGTAGCCGCCGAACGGGCCGGCGAACTCCAGCGCGAAGGAGTTGACGGTGTAGGTGCCGGTGCGGACCTTGCGGGCGACGTCGATGCCGGCAGCGACATCGGCGGTGAACACCGTGCCGGACAGGCCGTAGGCGCTGTCGTTGGCGATCCGGACCGCCTCCTCGGGGGTGTCGTAGGCGATCACCGAGACGACCGGCCCGAACACCTCCTCCTGCGCGATGGTGCTCTTGGGGTCGACGTCGACGACGAGGGTGGGCTCGACGTACCAACCGCTCGACTGGGACGACGGGCGGTTGCCGCCCACGAGGATCTTGTTGCCCTCGGACTGCGCGGTGGCGATGTAGCCCTCGACGCGGGTGCGCTGGCGCTCGGCGACGAGCGGGCCGATGTTGGTGGCCGGGTCCATCGGGTCGCCGACGACCTGGTTGCGCGTGAACTCGGCCAGTGCGTCGACCGTCTCGGAGTACTTGTCACGGCTGACCAGCACGCGGGTCTGCGCCACGCACGCCTGGCCGTTGTTCATGAAGCCGCTGCCGAGGGCCTGCGGCACTGCGACCGACAGGTCCGCATCCGGCAGGAAGATCGCGGCCGACTTGCCGCCCAGCTCGAGGGTGACGCGCTTGAGGCCCTCGCCGGCGACGGAGGCGATGCGCTTGCCGGCGGCGGTGGAGCCGGTGAAGCCGATCTTGTCGACGTCGGGGTGGCGGACCAGGTGCTCGCTGACCTCCCGACCGGCGACGACGATGTTGAGCACGCCCTTGGGCAGGCCGATCTCCTCGCAGGCCTCGGCCAGCCAGTACGCGTCGAGCGGCGTCTCGGGGGCGGGCTTGAGAACCATCGTGCAGCCGGCGATCCAGGCGGGCGCGAGCTTGAGGGCGGTCGTGAACAGCGGCACGTTCCAGGGCACGATCGCGCCCGCGACGCCGAGCGGCTCGCGGCGCACCAGCGCCGGGCCCATGACGCCGGGGCGGATCTCCTCGAAGTGGTAGGAGTCCGCCAGCCCGACGTAGTAGTCCATGATCATCGTGCTCGCGAAGACCTGGCCCATCTGCGAGAACGAGATCGGGGCGCCCACCTCGGAGGTGATGAGCTTCGCCCAGTCGTCCATCCGGCCCTGGATGAGCTGCGACAGGCGCTGCAGGTAGCCGGCGCGTTCCTGCGGCGTCAGCTGCGGCCACGGGCCCTCGTCGAACGCGGTCCGGGCGGCAGCGACGGCACGGTCGATGTCGGCCGTGGTGCCGTCGGGGACGCGCGCGATGACCTGCTCGGTGTGCGGGCTGACCACGTCGATGGTCCCGGTGCCCGAAGGCGCCACCCACTCGCCGCCGACGTAGATGTGCTCGCGGGTCTCCACCAGTTGCCTCCTGGGACTCAGCTGTGTCGAGCGAAAGTATGGAACACGTTCTACCTTTGCGCCAGGTGCAGGGCGATTCAGGGGGAGCGGTGGCCGAGGTCCGCGAGCGCACGCTGGCCCGGCAGCTCCTGTCGACGCCGGACTACCGCCGGTACTGGCTGAGCTCGACGTCGTTCGCCCTCGGGATCTGGGCGTTCCTCGTCTCGATGGGCTACAGCGCCAAGCAGCTCACCGACTCGCCGCTGCGGGTCTCGCTGGTGTCGGTGGCGTACTTCCTGCCGATGTTCGTGCTGGCCCTGCCCTCCGGCGTGCTGGCCGATGCGGTCGACCGCAAGCGCACCGTCGTCGCCTGCCGGGGCGGCTGCGCCGTGGTGGCCACCGGGCTCGCAGGGCTGAGCGCGGTGGGCCGGCTGTCCTACCCCGCGCTCGTCGTCCTGTGTGCGCTGGTCGGCGCGAGCGTGGTGCTGGAGGTCGCCGCGCGGCAGGCCTACGTGACGCAGGTGGTGCAGCCCGACCAGGTGGCGGGCGCGACCGCCCTCGGGTCGGTGCAGGGCGGCATCGCGCGGGTCGTCGGGCCGCTCTCCGCCGGCGCTCTCATCGCGACCGCAGGGGAGGCCGCCGGCTACCTGTTCTTCGCGGCCGCGAACGCCTACTGCGCCTGGGTGTTCATGGGGATCAAGGCTTCTGCGGTTCCGCCCCGCACTGCGGGGAAGCCGGCGCGCGAGCTGCTGGAGGGGATGCAGTACCTCCGTCGTACGCCCGACGCGTTCGCCGTCGTGCTCGTCAGCGTGCTCACCGGCGTCGTCGGCTGGCTGTACCTCGCCTTGCTGCCCAGCATCAACCGGGATGTCCTGCACGGCGGCCCGGTGCAGCTCGCCGTGCTGTCGGCCGCGGTCGGGCTCGGCAGCGTTCCCCCCTCGATCGTGCTCGCGCTGCGGGCAGGCACGCCCCGACGCGAGGGCGCGATGTTCGTCGGCTCCACGGTGGTGTGGGGGTGCTCGGTGGTGGCTTACGGGCTCACGGCGTCGACCTCCGTGGCGGCGGCCGCGCTCGCGGTCAGCGGCGCGGGCTCGGGGCTCCAGCAGGTGGTGATGCGCACGCTGCTGCTGCGCATCACCGAGCCGGCGTACCACGGCCGGGTGATGGGCACGCTCATGCTGACCTGGGGAGCCAACGTGGTGGGCACCCTCGTCGGCGGAGGGCTCGCGGAGCAGTTCGGGGTGCCTGCGGTCGTCGCCGGGTCCGGGGTCCTGATCGTCGCCGTACCGCTGCTCGTGCTCGTTCAGCGACCGTCTGTGTGGCGTCTGTAGCCGACCCTTGACCCTCCCCTCCCGCAGGAGTAGGGCGGCCTTGGAACGCCTGGAGGCAAAGGGGTTGGGACATGCTGGGAGACAAGGTCGGCGACATCCGTGGACAGACCATCGGCACGCGGATCTTGCCGGACGACGGACGCGGCCCGTGCATGGAGATCAGCGACCACGGCGTCGGCACCCTGTACGGCGTGCACGTCGACGCGACGATCACGTACACCTGTCGACTGCGCCCCAACGGCACCCTGGAGGGCGAGGGCACCGGGGTGCTCATGACCGACACGGGGGAGGCTGCGACCTACCGCGGCGCGGGGGTGGGGACGTTCGTCCGGCCGGGCGTGACGAGCTGGCGCGGCGCGCTGTTCTTCGAGACCACGTCGGAGAAGCTCAGCAAGCTCAACGGCATCGCCTGCCTGTTCGAGTTCACCGTGGACGAGAGCGGGAAGTCGGAGGGCCACTTCACCGAGTGGAAGTGACGGCCCCTCGGCGTGATCGTGGGAAGCCTGGACCAATGCGAGGTGGTCTGAGGGTCCCATGATCACGGGAGGGGGAGGCTAGGACTCCGCGACCACGCTGTTGGGGAACGGGAGGCCGGCCGCCTCGCGCATGGCCCGCGCCGGGTGGCCGCCGCGTGGCTCGATGAAGATGCCGGTCGCCTCGGCGAGCAGCTGCCCGTCGAGGGTGCTGCGCCCCCAGCAGGTCACCTTGCGCCCGGAGGCGCTGAGAACACCGGCCTCGTAGTCGATGCGGGCGTTTAGCGGGGTACCAGCGCGCAGCTTGACCTCGAGCGTCCCGGTCAGGCCGGCGATGCCGGCCACCGACTGGGCCACGCCGAGGAGGTCGTCGAAGGCAGCGATCACGAAGCCTCCGTGCACGCGCCCGGGCGGGCCTTCGTACCGGTCGGGGTAGGTCGCCTGCCCGTAGGTCAGGTCGCCGTCGTACCAGATCCGCATGGGGGAGGCGAGCGCGTTGCTGCGGCCGATGAACGGGCTGCGCTCGTGGTGCGCGTTGTCGACCGGTGCGACGTGAAGGTTGCGCTGGGGTACGTCGGGCAGGCGCTCGAAGGCCTTCACCGCGCGGGCCAGGGCCTCCTCCGCCGCCGCCATCGCGTCCTCGTCGGCGGCGGCGGCGTCGAGGAAGAGCACGTCGTCCATGAGCTGCCGCAGGTTGTCGGCCATGGCGTGCTTGCGGGCCTGCAGCGGCGTCGGCTGCTGCGCCTCCGGGAACCACTCGCGGGCGACGGTCATGCGGACGGCACCAGGGTGCTGGCGAGCTGCTCGAGCTGCCAGCTCGCCCCACCCAGCTGCACCTCCACCTGCTTGCTGGCCAGGAACCAGCGGTGGAGCGGGTAGTCGGTGTCGACGCCCATGCCGCCGTGCAGGTGCACCGCGGAGCCCGCGACGCGCTCGCCGCCCTCGGCGGCCCAGAACGCCGCCGTCGCGACCTGCTCGGCCGCCGGGCGGCCGGCGTCGAGCAGGTAGGCCGCCTGCCAGGTGGTGGAGCGCATCGCCTCGACGTCGATGTAACCGTTGCCGAGCCGGACCGCGACGGCCTGGAACGTCGCGAGCGGTCGCCCGAACTGCTCACGGGTGCTGGTGTGCGCGGCGGCCTGGCGCAGCGCCTCGCCGGCGATGCCGACCTGTGTGCCGCACAGGCCGACGACGGCGCGCTGGTAGCCGTGGGCGAGCGCCTCGGCGGGCAGCACCTCGAGCGGCGCGACCCCGTCGAGGACCATCGTGGCGGCGGGCTCGCCCGCTGTGGTCTGCTCGTCCACCAGGGTCACGCCGGCGCTGTCGGTCGTGATGACGGCGACGCACGCGCTGCCGTCCCCGTCGGTCGCGGGCACGAGCACCGCGGCGGCCTCACGAGCCAGCGGTACGGCGATCTTCTCGCCGTGCACGCGGCCGCCCGAAAGGCGAGTCCGGGGCCGGAGCGGATCCGTGGTGAAGGCCTCCGCGTACGCCGCTGTGAGCACTGTCGCGCCGGCTACGAAGCCCGGGAGCAGCTGAGCCTGAAGGCTTTGCGACCCGAAGGTGGCGATCGGCATGGCGGCGCCGCCGACCGCGAGGGCCAGCGGCACGTGGGCCAGGGTGCGTCCGACGTGCTCGGCCACGAGCACGAGCTCGGTCACGCCGTACCCGGCACCGCCGGCGCTCTCGGGTAGCGACAAGCCGAGCACGCCGGCCTGGCCGAGCCGCTGCCACACGGCACGGTCGAAGCCTGGTTGGGCCTTGGGGTCGACGTCGGCGAGCAGCGTGGCGGCGAGCTCGCCGATGCTCTGCTGCTCGTCGGTCAGGGAGAAGTC
Organism: Actinomycetota bacterium; assembly: GCA_046723735.1. Classification (GTDB taxonomy): domain Bacteria; phylum Actinomycetota; class Actinomycetes; order Mycobacteriales; family SCTD01; genus RYN-111. The sequence goes on from JBKOVB010000059.1 coordinate 8,306, forward strand.
CATCTCAGCGCCCTCCTCGTGGCGTCCCGAGGGCGGTCCAGGCGATGATCTCGCGCTGCACCTCGTTGGAGCCGCCGCCGAAGGTGCGGACGGGTGCGTCCCGGTAGGCCTGCTCGACCCGACCCTGCAGCAGCGCGCCGGCGGAGCCGTGGCGCAGGTAGCCGGCTCGGCCCAGCACGTCCATCAGCAGCCGGTACGCCTCGATCTCGACCTCGGTGCCGTAGACCTTGGCCGCGCTGGCCGTCGCCGGGGTCAGGCTGCCGGTGTGCACGGCGTAAGCGGTTCGCCAGTTCATGACCTTCATGGCCTCGAGGCGGGCGTGCACCCGCGCCAGGGTGGCGCGCACCCAGGGCAGGTCGACGACACGCGTGCCCTCCGGGGTCACCGTGTCGATCGCCCACTGCCGCACGGCTTCGGACAGCGCCAGGCAGCGCCCGCCCATCGCGGACAGCGCGACCCGTTCGTGGTTCAGCTGGGTCGTGATGAGCCGCCAGCCGCCGTCGACGTCGCCGACGACGTTGGCGACCGGGACGCGCACGTCGGTGTAGTAGGTCGCTGTCGTCTGGCCGCCGCTCATGATGCGGATCGGGGTGGCCTCGAAGCCCTCCGCGTCCGTCGGGACGAGCAGGATCGTGATGCCCTTGTGCTTCGGGGCGTCGGGGTTGGTGCGGGCGGCGAGCCAGATGAAGTCCGCGTTGTCGCCGCCCGAGGTGTACACCTTGTTCCCGTTGACGACGTAGTGGTCGCCGTCGAGGACGGCACGCGTGCGGAGCGAGGCGAGGTCGGTGCCGCTGCCCGGCTCGGTGTAGCCGATCGCGAAGTCCAGCTCGCCGGAGAGGATGCCGGGCAGGTAGCGCTGCTTCTGATCCTCGGTGCCGACGGCCATGATCGTGGGGCCGACGGTGTTGAGCGCGATCATCGGCACCGGTGCGCCGGCGCGGGTGGCCTCGTCGAAGAACACGAACTGGTCGAGCACGGAGCGGCCCTGGCCGCCGTACTCCTTGGGCCAGCCGAGCCCGAGCCAGCCGTCCGCGCCGATCTTGGCGCGGATCTCCTTGTGGAGCGGCCCGCCGTGCCCTTCGGCGTGCAGGGCCTCCTTGACCGCGGGCGTGAGGAGCTGGCTGAAGTAGTCGCGCAGCTGCTCGCGCAGCACGACCTGGTCGTCGGTGTAGTCGACGTGCACCGCGCCTCCTAGAACGTGTTCTAGTTGAGTCAAGCAAGCATCCTAGGCACCGTCAACGAAGGTCCGCGGTGCCCCCGCTCTCTTGGTGATCAACAGGGGATCGGCCCTCGACACGCCCGGCGTGTCGAGGACGGGATTCCTGTTGATCACGGCGGGGGGAGGGTGCGTGCCCACAATGCGGTATGACGGAGACGGATGAGTTCGGGCGCCCAGAGCCACCGCTGGCCGGGGACGAGGTCGAGACACTGCTGGGGTTCCTCGACTACCAGCGCGCCACCTTGGAGTGGAAGTGCCGCGGCCTCACCGACGCGCAGCTCCGCGCGCGGCTGCACCCGACGACCATGACGCTCGGCGGGATGCTCATGCATCTGGCCCGGGTGGAGGACGGCTGGTTCAGCGAGGTCGTCGCCGAGGGTCCGAAGGTGGCGCCCTGGGCGGGCATGCGATGGGCGGACGAGTGGCAGGACGCCGGCGCCCGGACCGGCGAGGAGCTCCGGCGGCAGTGGGAGGAGCGGGTCGAGGCGTCACGACGCGTCGTGGCCGACGCGCTCGCATCAGACGGCCTCGACGGCACGCACCCCTCCTGGGGAGGGCGCGCTCAGGTCTCCTTGCGCTGGGTGCTCGTGCACATGATCGAGGAGTACGCCCGCCACAACGGCCACGCCGACCTCCTGCGCGAGGCGATCGACGGTGAGACCGGCGAGTGATCCCGGGACCTGCGGCCTAGCGCTGACTCGCCTTCTGACGCCTGCGCCGGGCGAGGCGCATCGTCACGTACGGCGCGCCGAAGCCCAGAGCGGTGAGCACCACTCCCGGTGCGGCGAAGCGGAGGTCCTCGGTGAACCGCGCCACGCCGAGCAGCAGCGCACCGGGGACGAAAAGCCACCCCCATCGCTGGGCGCGCTGCCCGGCTGCCATGTCCTCGCGCAGCTCCTCGAGCGTCGCGGGGTCGGTCTCGAGCTCGCGGTGCTGGGCGAGCCAGGTGTCGACGTCGTCGACGACTCTGACTCCGGCGGCACGCAGCTGCTCGATCGCCCGGCCGGGGTCGGCCACCCGCAGCGCGACGCCATCAAGGTGCGCGCCCTTGTCCGAGCGGGACTCCCGCCAGCCGAACGGCAGGTCCACGTTGTCGGACAGCGCCATGATCAGACGCAGCCGTGGCACGCGGACGGGACGGGCGAAGGCGAGTGCGAGGTTCGGCGCTGCCGACGACGACGTGGTTGGGAAGTAGGCGGTCCGGACCTCGTCTTGGAAGAAGACGTCCTGGTCGTTCTCACCGAGGGCCGTGAACGCGTCCAGCCGCTGGACGACCACATCGGCTCGGGAGACAGTGAACCGTCGGGACCCGAAGAAGCTCGGCAGGTAGAAGGAGAGCCCCTCAGGAAGCACGTCGATCACGGCCTTGCGTGGCGACAGCCGCCACGTCTTGAGAGGGATCCGGTCCAACGCGTGGGGCGGTACCTCCGCGGAGGCGCCGGACGGCAGCAGGCGGACACCTCCGAAGGTGGCGGCGCCGAGGCCCGCCAGTCCCGCCAGCACCAGGGCCATGCCGACAGGAGCGGGGTCGTTGGCCTCCCTGTCCGTGCGGACATGGTGGCCACGGATCCGGAGCTCGACCCACTGTCCGCGCGTGTAGTCCGTCAGCTCGTTGTCGAGCCACACCTGCGTACGTCGCGTGTGCCCGTCGAGCTCGTAGGTGATCTCGAGCCTGCCGCTGTCGAGCGGGTCCCAGCCGGCCGGCTCGATCAGTCGCGTGACCTGGCCCTCCGCCAGGCGTCCCTCACGCAGTGTCCGCTCGTCCCGGCGGTCGAAGAGCACGAAGGCCGTGATCACCAAGCCCACGAGGAGCACACCGGAGAGCAGGAGCGCGGCGGCGCTACGTCGTGACACGCGCACAGAGGGTAGTTGCGGCTCCGGGACCGGGCGCCCTGCTCCCGGGCGTTCCTGTGATGTCAGAACGGGCCCGCGACGTTGTCTGAGCTCGCCGCGGCCACGTCGCGGTCGAGGTGGTGCCGGTTGAGGAGGAGGAGCACTGAGCCCACCAGGACGAGCGGCGCGGTCATCCGGAAGGCGTAACCCAGGTCGCCCACCGTCTTGCCGTGCACGTGGATCGGGTGCGTGTCCGACAGCCGCCCGACCAGCAGTGGTGTCAGCGCCGCGAAGGCGTTCGAGCCCACCTTGACCAGCGCGAACGCCGTGCCCCGCAGCGACCCGGGCACCACCTCGGCGGTGACCACCGTCAGGGGCGGGAGCGCGGCGACGATGAAGGCGACTCCGAGCACCTGCAGGGGAAGTCGCACCGCGAACACCGGGATCCCGTCGAGGAAGCTGACCCACAGCAGCACGGTGCCGATGCCGGTCACGAGGCCGCCGAGCAGCATCGGCCAGCCGGCCACCCTGTCGCGGAAGCGGTCGGTGGCCTGACCACCGACGACCCCGCCGACCACCGAGCCGAGGATGATGAGCCCGCCGACGAGCCCGCCGGCCTGTCCCTCAGAGATCCCCGACATCCGGACGTGGTACGTGATCCCGTAGAACCCGAGCGCGGTGAGCACTCCGACGATCAGTGACGTTGCGAGGAGCAGGGCCCGCACGGACGGTACGGCGAGGGCTTGCCGCACGGCCCGCCGGGTGGTGAGCCCGGGGTGCTCGGCCGCTTGCTCGTGGCCGCCGCGCGGGGGCAGCGGCAGCCGTCGTACCAGCAGGGCGACCGTGATCCCCGGGATCGCCACCGCCAGGACGGCCACCCGCCACCCGAAGGCTGCGGCGAGGGCGGCGCCGACCGCGGCGCCCAGCCCGGTGCCGATCGTGGGCACGACGCGTTGGAAGGCGTAGGCGCGGCCGCGGACCTCCGAGGGGTAGTAGTCGGCGACGAGGGACTGGCTCGCGGGGTCGTTGATCGCGTCGCCGGCCCCCAGCGCTCCGCGCAGCAGGAGGAGCTGCCAGAAGCTCTGCACCAGCGAGGCGAGGGCCGTGGCGAGCGACCAGACGCCCAGCACCGCGGACACGAGCAGGCGTCGGTCGGTGCGGTCCGAGAGCACGCCGCCCGGGAGGGCGACCAGCACCGCGGCGACGATGAGTGCGGTGTTGAGCAGACCGGCCTGCAGGTCGGACAGGTGCAGGGCGCGCTGCACTTGGGGCAGCACGCCGGGAAGCACGCCCTTGTCGACGGCGTCGACGAGGCCGACCAGGCACAGCACGAGCAGGGGGCGCCCGCCGTAGCGACCCCAGCGTCCGCGCGGCAGGGCGTGCTCCGGCGCCGGCGCGCGGTCGGAGCTCGCCCGTGGGTTCATGATCGCGCGAGGTGCGGGAAGAGCTCCGCCGCTGTGGTCTCGTCGATCTGGACGAACAACCCGCGGGCTGTGGCGGTGGGGACGCCGTCGCGCGTCACCTCGCCGGTGAGCCGCACCTTCCGCCCGTCCACCTCGGCGACGCGGCAGGCGATCTCGAGGTCGGTGTCGATCGGCGTGGGGGCGACGTAGCGGACGTCGAGCCCGACCGTCATGCCCCCGACGCCGGCGGTGAACGCCGCCTCGCCCAGCAGGTGGTCGAACAGCAGCGACAGGACGCCGCCGTGGACGAGACCGGGCCCGCCCTCGTACTGCTTGCCCAGGCGGACACGGCTGCGCACCTCGCCGTCGACGACCTCCACCCGTACCGGTGGCGCAAGGGGGTGGGCGCTGCCCGTCACCATGCTGAAGGCGTGCCGCAACGCCATCTCCGGCACCCGGGCCGGGCCCTGGGGCGGCGCCTGCTCCAGCGTCGCGGTGGCCGACTCGACCAGTGCCGTCGCGGTCCGGAGCGACGCGTCGTCGGCCTGCACGGCGACCGCCACGGCGAGCAGCCGACGCACCGCGTCGGCGAGGCGGTCGGCCTCGAGAGTCACCGTCCGACGAACTTCGCCGGGCGCTTCTCGGCGAAGGCGGTCATGCCCTCCTTCGCGTCCTCCGTGACGAAGACCGGCGCACCGATCTCGAGCTCGATCTTGAGGGCCTCCTGCTCGGGGAGCCCCTCGGTCTCGCGCAGCGACCTCAGCACGGCTCTGACCGCGATCGGGCCGTTGCTCGCGATCTGCTCGGCGATCTCCATGGCCTTGGCGAGCGCCTGGCCCTTCGGCACGAGGTGCCCGATGAGGCCGTACTGCAGGGCCTCCTCGGCCGTGATCGTCCTGCCGGTGAGGAGCATCTCGGCCGCCAGCGTGTAGGGGATCTGACGGCGCAGGCGCACGGTCGAGCCGCCCAGGGGGAACAGGCCCCGTCGTACCTCGGCCACGCCGAACGTCGCACCCTCGCCCGCGACCCGGATGTCCGTGGCCTGCAGGATCTCGGTGCCACCTGCGATGGCCGGACCCTCCACCGCGGCGATGAGCGGCTTGGTCAGGCGGTAGTGGCGCAGCAGCGCCTTCCAGGCCGCGTCGGCGTCCTCGGCGAAGCGCTTCGCGTGGTTGTCGCCCTCAGCCGGCGCGCTGCGCATCGACTTCAGGTCGGCACCCGCGCAGAACACGTCGTCGGAACCCGTCAGGACGACCACGCGGATGTCGTCGTCCGCGTCCGCGCGCTCCCAGGCCTCGAGCATGCGGCCGAGCATGTTCGCCGAGAAGGCGTTCTTCGCCTCCGGTCGGTTCATGCGCAGGACCAGGACGTGGCCCTGCTGCTCGACGAGCAGGTGCTCGGGAGCGGCCGTCACGGGAAGACCTCCTCGCCGGTCGCGGCGTCCTTGGCGTGGATGGCTTCGACGGGGCAGCTGTCGAACGCGTCGCGGAGCTCGGCGGAGTCGGGCACCGGGTTCGCCTTGACGAAGGACTTGCGGTCGGGCAGCGCGCCGAAGACGTCCGGCAGGGTGTTGCGGCAGTAGCCGCTGCTGATGCAGGTCGGGGTGACCTCGACCTCCAGGCTCTTCGACATCGCTCCTCCTCTGTGGCCCGGGACCGTAACAGTCCCAGGCCTTCGTCGCTAGAACCGATTCTAGTTTGTCCCCCTTGTGGGGTGCAGGAACGGGTTCTAGGTTGCCCCCATGCCGATCCCCGCACAGCGTGACGCCGAGCAGTCCTCCCGCCAGCTCGCGGCCTGGCTCGCTCCCCGGGTCGGCGCCGACGACACCGTCACGCTCGCACCCTTCCGCGGCCCCGGCGCGACCGGGTTCTCCAACGAGACCCTGATCGTCGACGCGACCTGGTCCGTCGGCGGCCAGGAGCAGACCGACTCGTTCGTGGTGCGCGTCGCTCCGACCGGCTACACGCTGTTCCCCGACGCCGCCTTCGAGGTGCAGCACACCGTCCTCACCGGCCTGAACCGGCTCGGCACCGTCCCCGTGCCCACGGTGCTGTGGTACGAGACGGATGCCTCCGTCCTCGGTGCCCCCTTCTTCGTCATGGAGGAGGTCAAGGGGGTCGTGCCGCCCGACACCCCGCCGTACCACGTCGACGGCTGGCTGCACGACGTCTCGCCGGAGGTGCGGGAGCGCATCTGGTGGGGCTGCATCGACACGATCGCCGAGCTGCACCAGACCTACCCGGCGGCCGTCGGGCTGTCCGGCCTGCTCGAGGGCCTGCCCGCGCAGCTCGAGTACTACGAGCGCTTCCTGGAGCAGGTCGAGGCGTACGGCGAGCAGGTGCCCGTCGCGCGACGTGCCCTCGCGTGGCTCAAGGCCAACCAGCCCGCGCCGGAGCCGAGCGTCCTGTGCTGGGGCGACGCCCGGATCGGCAACGTCATGTACGACGAGCAAGGCCACCGCCTCGCCGTCCTCGACTGGGAGATGGTCTCGCTCGGCGCGCCGGCGCAGGACGTGGCGTGGGCACTGTTCCTGGACCGGCACCACAGCGAGGCGATGGGCGTGCCGCGGCTCGAGGGCTTCCCGAGCACCGAGGAGACGGTGGCGCGCTACGAGAAGCTCACCGGCCGGCGGCTGGAGAACCTTGAGTACTACGAGGTGTTCGCGGGTTTCCGCTTCAGCGTGATCATGGGCAAGCTCGCGCACATCTTCAAGGACTGGGAGCTCATCCCGGCCGACCACGACATGGCGCAGAACAACAACGCGACCCAGCTGACCGAGGTAGTGCTCGCCGAGCGGGGAGCCTAGGCCTCGCGGCCGGTCGCGGCAGCCCCGGCGTGGATGATCTTTCTTCCCGGGCGAACGACGCTCCTGGGGCGGGATGTCGTCGCGATACGCCGCGGGAAGGAAGATCATCAGCGTCGGAGCCCACCCAGGTACGACAAAGGGCCCCGGCTTCTGCAGCCGGGGCCCTTCGTGGTCGGGGGGCCGGCCTAGAGGCGCTCGATGATGGTCGCGGGCGCCAGCGCGCCGCCGGCGCACATCGTCACCAGCGCGAACTGCTTGCCGGTGCGCTCGAGCTCGTGCAGGGCCGTGACGATGAGGCGGCTGCCGGTCGAGCCGACCGGGTGCCCGATGGCGCAGGCGCCGCCGTTCACGTTGATCTTGTCCTCGGGGATGCCGTGCACCCGCTGCCAGGACAGCACGACCGAGGCGAAGGCCTCGTTGCACTCGAACAGGTCGATGTCGCTGATCGACATGCCGGCCTTCTTGAGCACCGCCTCGGTGGCGTTCACGGGACCGTCGAGGTGGTAGTAGGGGTCGGAGCCGACGTTCACGCGGGCCACGATCCGGGCGCGTGGGGTGATGCCCTCGGCGAGCGCACGCTCCTTGCTCATCCAGAGCACGGCGGCGGCGCCGTCAGAGATCTGCGAGGAGTTGCCGGCCGTGTGCATGCCGTCCGGCAGCACCGGCTTGAGCTTGGCCAGTCCTTCCATGGTGGTCTCGCGCAGGCCGCCGTCGCGGGTGACGAGCTGGGTCTGTCCGGTGGGCTTGCCCTCCTCGTCGAGGACGGGCGCCTCCACCGCGAACACCTCACGGTCGAAGCGGCCCTCGTTCCAGGCCCGGGCGGCGTTCTGCTGCGACCGGAAGGCGAGGCCGTCGACGTCCTCGCGGGTGATGCCGCGGAGCGTGGCGATGCGCTCGGCCGCCTCGAACTGGTTGGGCATGTCGATCGTCCAGTCGTCGGCCTTGGGGGAGCCGGGACCGTTCATGACGTTGGCGCCGAGCGGCACGCGGCTCATCGCCTCCACGCCGCAGGCGATGCCGATGTCGATGGCGCCCGAGAGGATGAGGCCCTCGATCATGTGGTTGGCCTGCATGGCGGAGCCGCACTGGCAGTCGACCGTGGTCGTGCCCGTGGTCCAGGGCAGGCCTTCGTTCAGCCAGGCGTTGCGGGTCACGCTCGAGCCCTGCTCGCCGGCCTGCGTCACGCAGCCGCCGATGGCCTGCTCGACCTGGGCCGGGTCGAGGCCGACCCGCTCGATCACGTTGCGCTGCGCGAGGCCGAGGATCTTGGTGGCGTGCAGGCCCGAGAGCTGCCCGTTGCGCTTCCCGATCGGTGTGCGGGTAGCGGCGACGATGACGGGTTCGGCCATCTGGCGGTCTCCTCGGGCTCGAGAGCGTGGGACCTCGAAAGTAGTACGTGTTCTACTCGATCAGCAAGCGTCCGGTGAGGCCAAAACTAGAACAGGTTCTTGACGCTGGGTGACGCGGGTGACTACGGTCACGAACGCCCCTGACCAGGCTGAGGAGGTCCCGCTGCCGTGACCGTGGCTGACGCTGCGCCTGACCAGGCGACGCTGCTCGAGCGGGTGCGTGGCCTGCTCGGGGTTCCCGGGCCCACCCGGGTCGGGCGCGACCCGGTGAACCTGCCGATGGTCCACCACTGGTGCCAGGCCCTGGACGACCGCAACCCGGCGTACATCGACGAGGACTTCGCCGCACGCACGCGTGGCCGGCTGATCGCGCCGCCCGGGATGCTCCAGACCTGGACCATGGACGCGCCGCGCGACCCCGACGCCCCGGGCGCGAACGACCAGGCCATGAAGCTGCTCGACCAGGCCGGCTACACGAGCGTCGTCGCGACCAACTACGAGCACGAGTACTTGCGGGAGCTCACGCACGGCGAGCGCATCAGCGTGCGCTCCGTGGCCGAGGACCTCTCGGAGGAGAAGAAGACCGCGCTCGGCGTCGGCGTCTTCATCACGGTCAAGCACGAGTACACGACCGACGACGGCGAGCTCGTCGGCATCGGCCGGATGCGGATGCTCAAGTTCAAGCCGCCAGGACCGGCGGCCACGCCGGGTGAATCAGTCGGCGTCCGACCGTCGCCGCCCATCGGTCGCGACAACGCCTTCTTCTGGGAGGGTGTCGAGGCCGGTGAGCTGCGCATCCAGAGGTGCAACGCCTGCGGAGCGCTGCGGCACCCGCCCGGGCCGCTGTGCGGGGAGTGCGGCAGCAGCGACCAGGGTTACCTGGTCAGCAGCGGGCGCGGCGTCGTCTACAGCCACGTGACCCACCACTACCCGAAGCTCCCGGGCGTCGAGCTGCCGCACACCGTGCTGCTCGTCGAGCTGGAGGAGGGCGTCCGGATCGTCAGCGAGCTCGCCGAGCCGGGCACGGTGCACATCGGTCTGCCCGTGCAGGTGGCGTTCACGAAGGTGCCCGGTGGCGCGCTGCGACCGACGTTCCGACCGGTCGAGGGGGAGCAGTGACCGCCGTGCAGGCGCAGCCCGAGGTGGGGCAGCAGCTGCCCGAGCTCGTGATCGAGGCCAGCGTCAAGAACATCGTCGCCACCGCGATCGCCAGCCGCGACTACCAGGACGTGCACCACGACGTCGCGCTGGCGCAGGAGCGCGGCAGCAAGACCATCTTCACGAACATCCTCACCAGCAACGGCTACGTCCTGCGGTACGTCACCGACTGGGCCGGCCCGCTCGCGGTCGTGAAGTCCAGCAAGATCCGGCTCGGCGTGCCGAACTACGCCGGCGACACGATGACCATGCGGGGAGAGGTCACGCGGGTGGACGGCAAGCAGGTGGAGATCGCCGTACGCGGCAGCAACTCGCTCGGCGACCACGTGATCGGCACCGTCGTGGTGGACCTCCCGTGAGCCGCTCCTTCGCCCGCCAGACCGCGATCGTCGGGATCGGGGCCACTGAGTTCTCCAAGAACAGCGGCCGCTCCGAGCTGCAGCTCGCCGGCGAGGCGGTGCTCGCTGCCGTCGAGGACGCCGGCCTGAAGCCCTCGGACGTCGACGGCCTCACCACGTTCACGATGGAGACCAACTCCGAGATCGAGGTGGCCCGCGCCGCCTCCCTCGGCGACCTGACGTTCTTCTCCAAGATCGGGTACGGCGGAGGCGCCGCCTGCGCGACCGTGCAGCAGGCATCCCTGGCCGTGGCGACGGGCGTCGCGGACGTCGTCGTCTGCTACCGCGCCTTCAACGAGCGCTCGGGCCACCGCTTCGGGTCCGGCGCCCACCGTGGCGAGCCCACTGCCGAGGGCATCGCGATGAGCTGGGTCTCGACCTTCGGCCTCATGACGCCTGCGTCGTGGGTGGCGATGTTCGCGCAGCGCTACATGCACGAGTACGGCGCGACCTCGGCCGACTTCGGACTGGTCAGCGTGGCCGACCGCAAGCACGCGGCCACCAACCCGAAGGCGTGGTTCTACCAGCAGCCGATCACGCTCGAGGACCACCAGAACAGCCGCTGGATCGTCGAGCCGCTGCACCTGCTCGACTGCTGCCAGGAGACCGACGGCGGCCAGGCCATCGTCGTGACGACGGTGGAGCGGGCCCGCGACCTGCGGCACGCGCCGGCCGTCGTCGCGGGCGCGGCGCAGGGCTCCGCCAAGGGTCAGCAGAGCATGGTGAGCTACTACCGCGACGACATCGCCGGCCTGCCGGAGATGGGCCTGGTCGCCGAGCAGCTCTGGGGCCAGTCGGGCATCGGGCCGGACGACGTCCAGACCGCGGTCATCTACGACCACTTCACGCCCTTCGTGCTGCAGCAGCTGGAGGAGTTCGGCTTCTGCAAGCGCGGTGAGGCGAAGGACTTCATCAAGGACGGGGCCATCGAGCTCGGTGGCCGGCTGCCGATCAACACCCATGGCGGCCAGCTCGGCGAGGCGTACCTGCACGGCATGAACGGCATCGCCGAGGGCGTCCGCCAGGTCCGCGGCACGTCGGTGAACCAGGTTCCCGACGTCGAGAACGTCCTCGTCACCGCCGGCACCGGCGTCCCCACCAGCGGCCTCGTGCTGTCTGTCGACCGCTAAGGAAGCCCCATGCGCACCGCACTGTCCGACGAGCTCGGCCTCGACATCGCACTGTTCGCCTTCAACTACCAGCCCGACGTCGTCATCGAGGTCTGCAAGGCCGGCGGCATGGGCGTCCTGGGGGCAGTCCGGTTCACGCCGCAGGAGCTCAAGGAGGCGCTCGACTACATCGAGGCCAACATCGGCGGCCGGCCGTACGGCGTCGACGTGGTCATGCCGGCCAAGACCCATGCCAAGGCGGGCATGGAGGTCGGCGAGATGCACGCCATGCTCGAGCAGATGATCCCGCAGGAGCACAAGGACTTCGTCGAGCGCGTGCTCGACCAGTACGGCGTCCCGAAGCTCCAGGACAACCACCAGCACGCGCGCGACCTGCTCAGCTGGAACGACACCGAGGCCCGCCAGCAGGTCTCCGTCTCCCTGGAGCGGCCGCAGGTCAAGCTCATCGCCAACGCGCTCGGCGCGCCGCCGAAGGACGTCGTCGACCAGGCGCACGACGCGGGCGTGAAGGTCGCAGCGCTCGTGGGCCGCAAGGACCACGCCATGAAGCAGATGGCGAACGGCGTCGACATCGTCGTCGCGCAGGGCACCGAGGCCGGCGGCCACAGCGGCGAGATCGCCACGATGGTGCTGGTCCCCGAGGTCGTCGAGGCGATCGCGCCGAAGCCGGTGCTCGCCGCCGGCGGCATCGGCAGCGGCCGGCAGGTCGCTGCGGCTCTCGCGCTCGGCGCGCAAGGCGCGTGGACCGGGTCGATCTGGCTGAGCACCAAGGAGTGCGCGCAGCCGGACATCATGCACCGCAAGTTCCACGCCGCGACCTCGAGCGACGCCGTGCGCTCGCGGGCCTACACCGGCAAGCCGGCACGCCAGCTGCGCACCGAGTGGACCGACGCCTGGGACGACCCGGCCAACCCTGACCCGCTCGGCATGCCCCTGCAGTACATGCTCTGCTCCGAGGCGCTGGAGCGCATCCGGGCCGCCGGCAAGGAGGAGCTGATGGGCGTGCCGATCGGTCAGCTCGTGGGATCCTTCACCGAGGTGCGCAGCGTGGCGGACGTCATCGCGCAGATCAAGCAGGACTACCGCACGACCGTCGAGGCACTTCCTCGCCTCTAGATCCCCCCGACCGCCGTACCAGCCCGGAAGAAGGAACCTCCAGCCATGACCGCACACACTGACGCCGACGGCCGTGCCCGCTGCCCCGTCGACGCCGACCTGCTCGACCCGGAGACGTTTGCCCAGGGCGTGCCCTTCGGGCTGTTCTCGCAGCTGCGGCACGAGGCCCCGGTGTTCTGGCACGAGCAGAAGGGGGCCTGGGGTGACGGCTTCTGGGTGGTCACGCGGTACGAGGACGTCGTCGAGGTCTCCCGCACGCCAGAGGTGTTCTCCTCGGCCGAGCGCGGCGCGCTGCTGAGCACGGGCACGGCCTCGGACGAGGACCAGGCGCTCGAGACCACCCGCATGCTGATGCTGAACATGGACGCGCCGGAGCACAGCGGCTACCGCACCCTGGTGCAGCGCGCCTTCACCCCGCGGACGATCCGTGAGCTCGAGCCGCGCCTCGAGGAGCTGACCCACGAGATCATCGACCGGGCCCTGGCGAAGGGCGAGGGCGACTTCGTCAAGGACGTCGCCGCCGAGCTGCCGCTGCTGGCGATCTGCGAGCTGGTCGGCGTCCCGGTCGAGGACCGCGACGCGATGTTCGACCTGTCGAACCGCCTCATCGGCTTCGACGACCCGGAGTTCCAGACGTCTCCTGAGGACGCGATGGTCGCCTCCATGGAGATGTACATGCACGCCGACGCGCTGGCCGCCAAGCGGCGTGAGTGCCCGGCCAACGACGTGGCGAGCAAGCTGCTGAGCTCCACCGTCGACGGCGAGGCCCTCACGCAGGACCAGTTCAACGTCTTCTTCATGCTGCTCATGGTCGCGGGCAACGAGACCACCCGGAACGCCATCACGCACGGCATGCAGGCGTTCTTCGAGCACCCCGAGCAGTGGGAGATCTTCAAGAAGGAGCGGCCGCTCGACTCGGCCGTCGAGGAGATCATCCGCTGGGGCACGCCGGTGATGCAGTTCCAGCGCACCGCGCTGTCGGACCACGTCCTCGGCGGCCAGCAGATCAAGAAGGGCGACCGGGTCGCGATCTACTACTCGAGCGGCAACCGCGACGAGACCGCGCTGGAGAACCCGGACGCGTTCGACGTCAAGCGCCAGGACAACGAGCACATCGCCTTCGGCGGCGGCGGCCCGCACTTCTGCCTGGGCGCCAACCTCGCGCGCGCCGAGGTCCGCATCATGTTCAACGCCATCGCCGACCGGATGCCCGACATCAGGCCCCTGGGCGACCCGCGTGCGCTGCGCTCGATGTTCATCAACGGCATCAAGGAGCTCCCGGTCAGGTACGCCTAGCGGTGACGGCCGCTGCCGCCGTACCTGCTCACGGTACGGCGGCGCCGCCGTGCCCTGGGGAGCGCAGCCGGCGCGACTGGCCTTGCCCAAAACAAGAACGTGTTCTAGCGTGCCGAACACGTGCCGTGCACGTGCCGCAACAGGAGGATCCGTGGGAGAGCTCGGTTTCTGGAACATCGCCGCGGCGAAGCCTGACGAGGTCGTGCTGGTCGACCCGCAGCACCAGGAGCACACGTACGGCGAGCTGCTGGCCGCCTGCAACCAGGTCGTCCACGGGCTGCGTGCCCTGGGCTTCCAGGAGGGCGACTGCGTCTCGATCCTGATGCCGAACTGCGCGGAGTTCCTCGAGGTCTTCCTGGCGATCCAGCAGGCCGGCTTCTACGTGGTGCCGATCAACTACCACCTCGTCGGTCCCGAGATCGCGTACATCGTCAACGACTCCGCTTCCAAGGCCTTCATCGCGCACGAGCGGTTCGGGCCCGAGGCGCTGCGCGCGGCGGCGGAGATCGCCGTGCCAGCCGAGGCCCGCTTCGCGGTCGGCGAGATCGAGGGCTTCCGCCCGTACGCCGAGCTCAAGGCCGGCCGACCCACGACGCTGCCGGACGACCGCAAGAGCGGCATCCTCATGAACTACACGTCGGGCACGACCGGCAAGCCCAAGGGCGTCAAGCGCGCGCTGCCCGTGACCGACCCGGACACCACCGCCGAGCTCGGCACCTTCCTGCACATGCTGTTCGACATCGAGAGCTTCGCCGACAACGTGCACCTCACCGTCGCGCCGATGTACCACACGGCCGTCGGCCATTACACGACGAACGCCCTGCACGCGGGCCACAAGGTCGTGCTCATGGACAAGTGGACGCCCGAGGGCACGCTCGAGCGCATCCAGCGGTACAAGGTCACGACCAGCCACATGGTCCCGACCATGTTCCACCGGATGCTGCAGCTGCCGGACGAGCAGCGCCTGTCCTACGACGTCAGCTCGCTACGGACGATGATCCACTCGGCGGCGCCCTGCCCGATCCCGACCAAGCAGAAGATGCTCGACTGGTGGGGCCCGGTGATCTGGGAGTACTACGCGGCCACCGAGGGCGGCGGCACCACCGCGAGCCCGCAGGACTGGCTGCGCAAGCCCGGCACCGTCGGCAACGCCTGGCCCAACAGCCAGGTCGTCGTCCTCGACGAGGACGGCAACGAGCTGCCTCCGGGCCAGATCGGCACCGTCTGGATGAAGATGGGCGACCGGACCTTCGAGTACCACGGCGACCCGGAGAAGACCAAGAAGTCCTGGAACGACAGGGGTTTCTTCACCGTCGGCGATGCGGGTGAGATGGACGAGGACGGCTTCCTCTTTCTGCGGGACCGCAAGATCGACATGATCATCGCCGGCGGGGTGAACATCTACCCGGCCGAGATCGAGTCGGTGCTGATGCAGCACCCGAAGGTGCTCGACTGCGCCGTGTTCGGCATCCCGCACGCCGACCTCGGCGAGGAGATCAAGGCCGTCGTGCAGCCCGTCGAGGGCGTGGAGGCGGGGCCGGCGCTCGAGGCCGAGCTCATGCAGTACTGCGCCGACAACATCGCGAAGTACAAGAACCCGCGGTCGATCGACTTCCTCGCCGAGCTGCCGCGCGACCCCAACGGCAAGCTCTACAAGCGCAAGCTCCGCGACCCGTACTGGGCCGACCGCGGCTCCCAGCTGGTCTGAGGGACAGGGACGAACATGAGCAACGAGGTCCTCAGCGCTCCGCACTCGATGGAGTTCGCCTACACCCGGTCCACCGGACCGGTCGTGGGCGCGTTCCTGACGGGCCTGCGGGGACGCACCGTGCTGGGAGCCAAGGACTCCCAGGGGCGCGTCGTCGTACCTCCTCCGGAGTACGACGTGAAGACGGCCGCCCCCACCGACCCCGCCGGCCTCCTCGAGGTCGGTCAGGAGGGCGTCGTGACGAGCTGGTCGTGGAACCCCACACCCCGACCGGGCCAGCCGTTCGACCGCCCCTTCGCCTGGGCGCTGGTGCAGCTCGACGGCGCGGACACCAGCCTGCTGCACGCCCTCGACGCCGACCGCGACGCGATCAGCACCGGGATGCGGGTGCGCATCCGCTGGGCCGCCGAGCCGCGGGGCTTCATCGACGACATCGCCTGCTTCGAGCCGTTGGCCGAGCGGAGAAGCGAGCTTGCGAGCGCCGCAGCGAGCAGTGTGGGAGGTGCTCAGTGACCGAGCCCGTGACTGAGATCATCACCCCGATCCGGATGGACTACCGGTACACGCCGGGGACCGTCTCGTCGGACTTCCTGCGCTCCATCAAGGAGGGCAAGATCGTCGGGCGTCGGTGCCCGAAGTGCACCAAGGTCATCCTGCCGCCCCGCGGTAGCTGCTCGATGTGCGGTGAGCTGCTCGGCGAGGAGGTGGAGTGCAAGAACACCGGCACCCTCGTCACCTTCGCCGTCGTCAACGTGAACTTCGCCAACCGCGTGGTCGACCTGCCGTACGTCACCGGTGAGGTCTGCTTCGACGGTGCCGACACCACGACCACGATCCTGCTGGCCAACTGCCCCATCGACCAGGTGCGGATGGGGATGCGGGTCCAGGCCGTGTGGCTGCCCGAGGACCAGTGGGACTACACGCTGGCCAACATCGACCACGTCGAGCCGATCGACGAGCCCGACGCCCCCTACGAGTCCTTCGAGGAGCTGCTCTAGTGAGGGATGTAGCCGTCGTCTCGTTCGCACAGTTCGCGGTGCGCCAAGAGCAGACCCGCAACGAGATCGAGTTCCTGCTGCCTGTGGTCAAGGAGGCGCTCGCGCCCACCGGCTTGACCAGCCAGGACATGGGCTTCACCGTGTCGGGCTCCTCCGACTACCTGGCCGGCCAGGCGTTCGCCTTCGTCTCGGCGCTCGACGCCATCGGCCCGTGGCCGCCGATCGCCGAGTCGCACGTGGAGATGGACGGCGCCTTCGCCCTCTACGAGGCGTGGGTGCGCCTGCAGCACGGGGACATCGACACGGCGCTCGTCTACGCGTTCGGCAAGAGCTCGCCCGGCGACATCGGCCGGGTGCTCTCGCTGCAGCTCGAGCCCTACCTCACCGGTCCGCTCTGGCCGGACGCGGCGAGCCTCGCCGCGCTGCAGGCGCGGGCGCTGCTCGACAGCGGCAAGGCCTCTGAGAAGGACCTCGCCCGCGTCGTCGCGCGCAGCCGCCGCAACGCGCTCACCAACCCGCACGCGCAGCTCAAGGGCGAGTACGACGAGGCTGCCCTGCTCGACGAGCCGCTCTACAACGACCCGCTGCGCAAGCACGACCTGCCGCCCATCAGCGACGGCGCGTCCGTGATCGTGCTCGCCGCCGGGGAGCGGGCGCGCGAGCTGTGTGCCAACCCGGTCTGGATCCGGGGCATCGACCACCGCGTCGACAGCCAGGCCTTCGGGTCGCGGGACCTGTCGGTCTCGCCTTCGACGACGCTCGCCGGCCAGAAGGCAGGCGTCACCCCTGACGTGGACATCGCCGAGTTGCACGCGCCGTTCAGCCACCAGGAGCTCATCCTGATCGAGGCGCTCGGTCTCGACGAGACGCGCACCCGCATCAACCCCTCGGGCGGCGCACTCGCGTCCAACCCCGTGATGGTGGCGGGGCTGACCCGCATCGGCGAGGCCGCCGCGCGCCTCGCCGCGGGCGAGGGCCGCACCGCGGTCGCCCACGCGACCAGCGGACCGTGCCTGCAGCAGAACCTCGTGTGCGTCCTGGAGGCCGACAAGTGAGCAACCGCGCAGCAGTCCTCGGGACCGGGCAGACCAAGCACGTCGCCGCCCGCAAGGACGTCTCCATCGCCGGCCTCGTGCGCGAGGCCGCCGACCGCGCCCTGGCCGACGCCGGCTGCACCTGGGACGACATCGACGCGGTCGTCGTCGGCAAGGCCCCCGACATGTTCGAGGGCGTGATGATGCCGGAGCTCTACCTCGCCGAGGCCCTCGGCGCGATCGGCAAGCCGCTCATGCGCGTGCACACCGCCGGCTCCGTCGGCGGCTCGACGGCCATCGTGGCCGCCCACCTCGTCCAGGCGGGCATCCACGAACGCGTCCTCACGGTCGCGTTCGAGAAGCAGTCCGAGTCGAACGCCATGTGGGCGCTGTCCATCAAGATCCCCTTCGCGCAGCCCCTGGTCGCCGGCGCCGGTGGCTACTTCGCGCCGATCGTCCGTGGCTACATGCGCCGGTCGAGCGCGCCGGTCGACACCGGTTACAAGGTGGTGCTGAAGGACCGCCTCAACGCGCTGAAAAACCCCTTCGCGCACCTGCACGAGCACGACATCACCTACGACAAGGTCGCCAACAGCCCGCTGCTGTGGGACCCGATCCGCTACTCCGAGACCTGCCCCTCGTCGGACGGCGCGGCCGCCATGGTCATCGGCTCGGAGAAGGCCGCCGAGGCCAGCGACCGGCCGGTCGCGTGGATCCACGGCACCGCCGTACGCTCCGAACCGACGATGGGTGCCGGGCGTGACCGCGTGAACCCGCACGCCGGCCGCGACTGCGCGAAGGCGGTCTACAAGGAGGCGGGCATCAGCGACCCGTTCCGGCAGATCGACTGCGCCGAGATCTACGTGCCGTTCAGCTGGTTCGAGCCGATGTGGCTGGAGAACCTCGGCTTCGCCGAGGAGGGCACCGGCTGGAAGATGGTCCACGACGGCACGACCGCGCTGGACGGCGACCTGCCGATCAACATGTCCGGCGGCGTGCTCTCGTCGAACCCGATCGGTGCCTCCGGCATGATCCGCTTCCTCGAGGCGGCCAACCAGGTCCGCGGCACGGCCGGGGAGCACCAGGTGCCGGATGCCAAGGTCGCGCTGGGCCACGCCTACGGTGGCGGGTCGCAGTTCTTCGCGATGTGGGTCGTGGGGTCGGAGAAGAAGTGACGGGTCGGCTCGAGGGCAAGGTCGCCCTCATCAGCGGTGCCGCGCGCGGCATGGGCGAGCAGACCGCGCGGGTCTTCGTGCGCGAGGGCGCCAAGGTGGTGCTCGGCGACATCCTCCCCGAGGTGAAGACCGTGGCGGAGTCGCTCGGCGACGCCGCGCTCGGCCTGACGCTCGACGTCACCGACGCGCAGTCGTGGCGCGACGCGGTCGTGGCAGCGGAGGCCCGGTTCGGCAAGGTCGACGTCCTGGTGAACAACGCCGGCATCCTGGTCATCGACGAGCTGGCCAACACGACCGACGAGACCTTCAAGCGGATCTTCGACGTCAACGCGTTCGGACCGTTCCTCGGGATGCGCGAGGTCGCCCCCGCGATCGAGCGCGCGGGCGGCGGCGCGATCGTGAACCTCAGCTCGGTGGAGGGCCTGGGCGGCAACCGCTTCCTGGTCGCCTACTCGGGCAGCAAGTTCGCAGTACGCGGCATGACGAAGTCCGCGGCGATCGAGCTGGCACGCAAGGGGATCCGGGTCAACAGCGTGCATCCCGGCGGTATCGACACCCCGATGATCCGCGAGTTCGCGCCGGACGACACGACCATGGGCTACGTCGCGAAGCAGGTGCCGATGCGCCGCAACGGCAAGCCCGAGGAGATCGCCGAGGCGGTCGCCTTCCTGGCCAGCGACGCGGCGTCGTACATCACGGGGGCAGAGCTCGCCATCGACGGAGGGGCGACGGCCTCTTCCGGCTTCAAGCAGTAAGGGGCAGTCGTGGAGTTCAACATGGCCGACATGTTCGAGGACGTGGTCGACCACATCCCCGACCGTGAGGCGCTCTACGCCGAAGGCCGTCGCCTCACGTACCGCCAGCTGGACGAGCGCGCGAACCAGCTCGCGCACCACTTCCAGGCCCAGGGCATCGTTCCCGGCGACCACGTCGGCTGCCACATGATGAACGGCACCGAGTACCTCGAGACGATGATCGCGCTGTTCAAGATCCGCGCGGTGCCGATCAACGTCAACTTCCGGTACGTCGAGGAGGAGCTCCGCTACCTCTACACCGACGCCGACCTCGTGGGCGTGGTCTACGACACCGAGTTCGCCGACCGGATCGTCAAGGTGCTGCCCGAGACCCCGAAGGTGCGCGTGCTCGTGCACGTGGGCGAGGTCGGCGACAACCCGGTGCCCGAGGGCTCTACGCCGTACGAGGACGCGCTGGCCGCCCAACCGGCCGACCGCAGCGGCTTCCCGGCCCGCTCCGCCGATGACCTGTTCATCATCTACACCGGCGGCACGACCGGCATGCCGAAGGGCGTCATGTGGCGCCACGAGGACCTGTTCTTCGCGGGCATGAGTGGCGGCCACCCGGCGGGCGAGCCGTTGGCGAAGCCGGAGGACGCCGGCCGGCGCGCGGCGGAGAACCCCTTCGCGATGGTGGGCTTCCCCGCGCCTCCGCTGATGCACGGCGCCGCGGAGCTGGGCTCGTTCATCACCTTCTTCGGCGGCGGCAAGGTCTGCCTCATCCGCAAGTACACGGGCGACGGCGCCCTCAGGCTCATCGAGCAGGAGAAGATCAACACGGTCACGATCGTCGGCGACGCGATGGCGGTGCCGCTGGTCGAGGCGCTCGACAAGGGCACCTACGACATCTCCTCCATGCTGGCGCTGGCGTCGGCCGGCGCCCTGCTGTCGCAGCCGCTGCGCGACCAGCTCGCGGAACGCATCCCGAACCTGTTCATCAACGACGCCTTCGGCTCCTCGGAGACCGGTTACAACGGCTCGATCAAGCCCGGCTCCAACGCGGCCGACGGGCTGAAGTTCGTCATCAACGAGCGCACCGCGGTGTTCGGTGACGACGACACCCCGATCGTCCCGGGCTCGGGCGTCGTGGGCCGGGTAGCGCAGAAGGGCCACATCCCGCTCGGCTACTACAACGACCCTGAGAAGACGGCCAAGACCTTCCGCGTCATCGACGGCGTGCGCTGGGTGTTCCCAGGAGACATGGCGACGATCGAGGAGGACGGCACCATGCACTTCCTCGGCCGAGGCTCGGTCTGCATCAACTCCGGTGGCGAGAAGATCTACCCCGAGGAGGTCGAGGGGGCGCTCAAGTCGCACCCGGCCCTCGTCGACGCGGTCGTCGCCGGCATCCCCGACGAGCGCTGGGGTCAGAAGGTCTCGGCCGTGCTGCAGGTGCGCGACGGCGCGGAGGCGCCGAGCCAGGAGGACATCGAGGAACACCTCGCCACCCTCATCGCGCGCTACAAGGTGCCGAGGTTCGTGCACGTCGTGGGCACCATCCAGCGCTCGCCCAGCGGCAAGCCCGACTACGGCTGGGCAAAGAAAGTCCTGGAGGAGGCCGCGTCCGCCCGTGCCTGAGCGGAGGAGCGAAGCGTGGGCACTGAGTGGGCGATGACGGTCGCGGACAGCGTCCGCGCCCGCGCCGGCGACCCGCACCCGGCGTTGCTCTTCGAGGACCAGGTCTGGACCTGGGGCGAGCACACCGCGCAGGCGGCTGCCCGTGCCGCCTGGTACACCGACGACCGTGCTCGTCGTGGGGCGGCCGGGCCGCCGCACGTCGGGGTGCTGCTCGAGAACGTGCCGGAGTTCTCCTTCTGGCTCGCCGCGGCCGCGCTCGGGCGGTTCGTGGTCGTGGGGCTCAACCCGACGCGCCGCGGTGATGAGCTCGCCGCCGACGTGCGCAGCGCGAGCTGCGACCTGGTGCTCACCGACCGGCCGGACGCCTTCGCCGGTCTCGACCTCGGCGGGGCGCCCCTGCTGGACCCCCACCGGCCCTACGCCGAGGCGCCGCTGCCCGAGGTCGTCGCGCAGCCGGACGACCTGTTCATGCTCATCTTCACGAGCGGCACCACGGGCACCCCGAAGGCGGTGCGGTGCTCACAGGGCAAGATCGCGACGCTCGGGCTCGGCCTGGTAGCGCGCGTCGACCTGACGCGCGAGGACACGACGTACGCGAGCATGCCGCTGTTCCACTCGAACGCGATCATCGCGGCCTGGGCTCCCACCCTGTACGTCGGGGCAACCCTGGTCCTGCGGCGCAGGTTCTCGGCGTCGGGCTTCCTGCCCGACGTCCGCCGGTACGGTGCCACGTACGCCAACTACGTCGGCACGCCGCTGTCATACGTGCTTGCGCAGCCCGAGCGGCCCGACGACGCGCAGAACCCGCTGGTGCGGGTGTTCGGGAACGAGGGCGCGCCGGCCGACCTGGAGCGCTTCGAGAAGCGCTTCGGGTGCCAGGTGATCGACGGCTTCGGCTCGACCGAGGGCGGCATCAGCATCACGCGGTCGGAGGGCACGCCCCCCGGTTCGCTGGGCGTCGGCGTCGGCGACGTGCGGGTTGTCGACGCCGACGGCGTCGAGTGCCCGCCGGCCCTCTTCGACCCTGACGGGCGGCTGCTCAACGCCGACGTCGCCGTGGGGGAGCTGGTCAACAAGGACGGTGCGTTCGCCTTCGAGGGTTACTGGGACGCGCCCGAGGACGACGCCCAGCGGATGCGCAACGGGTGGTACTGGTCCGGGGATCTCGGCTACCGCGACGCCGACGGCTTCCTCTACTTCGCCGGTCGTGCGCTGGACCGGCTCCGTGTCGGCGGCGAGAACTTCCCGGCCGCGCCGGTGGCCCGGCTGCTGTCGTCGCACCCTGACGTGGTCGAGGCGGTGGTCTACGCCGTCCCCGACCCGACCGCGGGGGACCAGGTCATGGCGACGGTCGTTCCCGCGGAGTCCTTCGACCCCAGCGGTTTCGCGGCGTGGGTCGCTGCCCAGCCGAACGCCTCGACGACCTGGGTGCCGCAGTACCTGCGGGTGACGTCGG
The DNA here is from genome assembly GCA_046723735.1 of Actinomycetota bacterium. Lineage (GTDB taxonomy): Bacteria > Actinomycetota > Actinomycetes > Mycobacteriales > SCTD01 > RYN-111. The sequence goes on from JBKOVB010000059.1 coordinate 30,757, forward strand.
AGCTGCCGCGTACGGCAACCGGCAAGCTCGTCGTGCGCCGCATCGCCCGGCAGCGCTGGGACGGCGACGACGTCTGGGTGCGCGACGGCGACGTCATGCGTCCCATGACCGAGGACGACCGGCAACAGCTGCGCAAGGCGTTCGAGGCCTCGGGCCGCACGCTGATCTGATTGCTGATCGCTATCCTCGCACGATGCCCAGGTTGCGGAGGATGGAGCCGATCCTCGTAGCGGACGCCTACGCGTCCGGACGCGCGAACAGCCTCGGGTTCCTACGCTGGGTCTTCGCCTGCGCGGTCATCGTCTACCACGGCTACATCATCGCCGCGGTGACGCAGGACCCCGTCCGTCGGCACCTGGACATCACCCTGGGTCGGACGGCGGTGCTGTGCTTCTTCTTGTTGAGCGGCTTCCTCGTCGCCCGGTCCTACCGGGACTCGACGGGGTTGTTCGACTACCTGCGCAAGCGGGTCCTGCGGATCTACCCGGCCTACTGGCTGGCCCTGTGGGTGACGATCTGCGTCCTCGCACCGTTGTCGTGGATCCATGCGCACGGCACGTACCACAACTACCGCGCGTCACGACCCTGGCGGTACTTCGAGCAGAACTGGACGCTGTATCTCCATCACAACTCGCTACCCGGGACGTACCGGGGAACTCCCGCGGCGCATGCGATCCACCTGTACAGCCCCAACGGCTCACTGTGGACGCTGCGCTACGAGTTCATCTGCTATCTCGTGGTCGGTGCGATCGGGGTCGCCGGGGTGCTCTGGGCGCGTCGCTCGTCCGTGCTCGTGCTCACCGGGGTGCTCGGGGTGCTCGTGCTCGCCCGGGACATCGTGGTGGCACTGGAGCCGGACAACGCGAACGCGCGCAGGATCCTCGGCCACGTGCTCGAGCCGCTCGCGGACGCGAACATGGCATCCCTGCTGCTCGCCTTCCTGGTCGGCACGAGCCTTGCGTTGTACGCCGAACGGGTCGTGCTCGACGACCGGCTCGGCCTGGCCGCGATCGTGGCGGTCCTGCTCGTCGCCCGCTGGCACGGAAGCTTCGGCACGCTTGCACTCGTGCCCCTGTGCTACGCGATCCTGTGGCTCGGCACCCGTCTGCGCATGCAAGGCTGGGATCGCGTGGGAGACCCTTCCTACGGGGTCTATCTCTACGGATGGCCGGTCGAGGCGCTGCTCGCGGAGTACCGCGTCTACCCGCACGTGCACATCTGGCTCTACCTGCTGGCCAGCATCGCCCTGTCGACCCTTCTGGGCCTGCTCTCCTGGCATCTGGTCGAGAAGCAGGCGCTCAAGCTCAAGCGCGTCGACCCGCGGGGACTCGTCAGCGCCGCGTCCGCTCGTGCACCGCGGTTCCCCAGCCGTACCCGCACCGGACAGCCGCCGAACCACCAGCCTCCTCAGCCCGAGACCGTCAACGTCTGAGCAGGCACCCAAGCTGGTGCTGCCGGCTCAAAGCGCGCAGGTCAGCGGTCCTGCGGGGTGGGACCGGGGTCCTGCGGGTCGAGGCCGCCCTGCTTGCGGTCCTGCTCTCGTTCCGGCTGTCGAGCGTGGTCGCGTGCATGGTCGCGGCGCTCGGGAGACTCGGACTGCGAGGCGTGCGCAGGGTCGTGGACGATCTCGTTCCCCTTCGTCGTGACGCTCTCGCCCGAGCCCTTGGGGCCCTTCGGGGTGGTATCGGTGTCGGACATGCTCTTGTCGCCCATGACGACCTCCTGAGCGGGGCGTGTCCCCCCGGGTGTTCCCCCTCGCGGGCCGGCCGAACGTCCGGCCGCCGATACGTCAGGCGAGCCGCTCTGGTGCTGCCGGCGTGTCGTTCTCCACGGTCGCCCGCTGCCCGGGGACGCCGCGCGAACGCTGCTCCCGCCGTAGCTGGGGCGTCCAGCTGTCGGCCTCCGCAGCCCGTCCGAGCAGGAATCCCTGCCCCCCGGCACAGCCGAGCTCGCGCAGCAGCACGAGCTGCTCCAGGCGTTCGATGCCCTCGGCGATGACCTCGAGCCCGAGGTCGGCAGCGAACCGCAGCAGCGCCTCCGTGAACCGGGTCTGGCCCTCGTCACGTCCCAGCCCGGCGATGAACAGACGGTCGATCTTCAGCGATTGCAGCGGGATCTGGCTCAGGTGGGTCAGCGAGGAGTACCCGACGCCGAAGTCGTCGAGCGAGAGCTTGATGCCCGCGGCGTTCAGTCGTGAGGTGACCTCCTTGGCGGCGCGGAAGTCGCTCAGCAGCCCTGACTCCGTGATCTCGACGACCAGCCGGTCCGGTGCCACCCGGTGGCGGGCGAGCACCGCCAGCACGCGCTCGGGGAAGCCCCGGTCGACGATCACCTGCGGCGACACGTTGACCGCGACCGTGATGTCCGTGCGGGCCCCCGCCCGGTCCCAGGCGGCCAGCTGGGCGCACGCCTGGTCGAGCACCAGCGCCGTCAGCTCGGCGATGAGCCCCATCCGCTCGGCTGCCGGGATGAACACGTCGGGCGGGATGCCCGTGCCGGCCTCCTGCCAGCGCGCCAGGGCCTCGAAGCCCGTGACCCTGCCAGTGTCGAGCTCGGCGATCGGCTGGTAGCGCAGGGAGATCGCGCCCTGCTGGATCGCGGCGGTGAGCCGGCGGCGCAGCCCGTCGTCGGCGACCTCCTCGAGCTCCATGCCCGGCTCGAAGGCGCGGAAGCAGCCCTTGCCGGCGCGCTTCGCGGCGTACATCGCTGTGTCGGCCTGAGCGAGCAGCACGTCCGGGCTGGGCGTGAGCATGTCACCCTCGACGACGGTGAGCCCGACGCTGCCGCGCACCTCGAGCCGCCGCCCGTCGACCGTGTACGGCGAGTGCATGATCTCGATGACCTGCGCGGCCACGGCCCACGGGTCGCCGCCGTCCTCGATGAGCACTGCGAACTCGTCACCGCCCAGCCGCGCCAGCGTGTCACCGGCGCGCAGGGCGCCCCGCAGCCGCTCGGCGACCCGGACGAGCAGCTCGTCCCCGGCGTGGTGCCCCAGCGTGTCGTTGACGAGCTTGAAGTCGTCGAGGTCGCAGAACAGCACGGCGAGGCTGCGCAGGTCGCGGCGGTGCAGGTCGAGGGCGTGCGCCACGCGATCCTGGAAGAGCGCGCGGTTCGCGAGGCCGGTGAGGGCGTCGTGGAACGCCTGGTGCCGCAGCTGCCCCTCTCGGGTGCGCAGGGCGAGCACGAGCTTCGCGTTCTCACGCACGACCGAGTGCTGCCGCATCAGCACGAGCCCGACGGTGATGCATCCCAGGGTGGTCTCGAGGAGGTCAGGCAGCTGTCCGCGCATCACCTCGGCGCACAGCAGCGAGATCGCCACGACCACGGGGAGGTACGGCAGCTTGCTCGTGCCGGCCGAGGCGCGGGTCGCGTTCGCCACCCCGGCGGTCGACGGGCGCCGGAGCGGCGCCACGGTGAGCGCCCCGAACCCGACCACCCACGCGATGTTCGCGATGGTCTCGTCGAGCGCGGCGTTGGTGGCGGTGAAGGCGGCGAAAGCGCTGTCCGCCACGGTGATGGCCGCGACGCCGAGGCCGAGCAGACCGAGCGCGTTCCGCGCCGTGGCGTGCCGGCTCATGACGATCACGAGCATGGTCAGCACGATGAGGTCGGTGGCGGGGTAGCTGAGGGAGACGAGGAAGGCGAACTGGTTGTCCGCCTGCCCGGTGGCGACGGTGCTCAGGACGGTCGTCCAGGACACCAGCGAGAGCGACACGCCGACGATCAGGCTGTCGAGCACGCTGCGTCGCTGGTCGCCGCTCGTGGCCGGGCGCGGGTAGAGCGCGAGACCGAGCACGGCGCCGACGGGGAACAGCAGGAACCCGCCGTCGGCGGCAGACGGGAAGGGAGCGCCGGTGCCCGGCACGAGGTCGTACCAGCTCCAGACCGCCTCGCCGACCGCCCAGGCTGCGCAACCGGCTGAGATCGCTGCCCAGCTCCCACGGAGGCGGCCGGAGGACGAGCGTGCGCGCCAGGCCGTGGTCGAGGCCGCGGCAGCGGCGACCACGAGCTGGCCGAGGTCGCTGAGCGCGTTGCCCGCGGAGGTGGGGACGAGGTTGGTCAGCGGTACGACAGCCACGACCGCCACGACGAGAGCGGTCGTCGCGCAGGCCGCCCATCCTGCGCGCGAGAACGCGGCGAGGTCGAGCACACGCTGCCTCATCGGATTCCCCTCCGACGGCCGGGGCACCCGTCAGACGGGACGGGAACGCGCTTGCTCCTGGTGGTTCGGCCGACAGGGCGAGGCACTGCATGGCCCGAAATGGCCAGAACACACCTGGCACCCTGGCTGCCTGGGCGTCATCCAGCTAGAACGCGTTCCAGCAAGAGCCCGCACCTGCCTTGACCCGAAGAACCTCGCGCCAGTAGAACGTGTTACACCTGGGGACGAGCGAGGTGGCATGTACCTGACCTACACCGACGAGCAGCGGACGCTGCGCGACGAGCTGCGTGCCTACTTCTCGGCGCTCATGACGCCCGAGAGGCGCGAGGCGCTGTCCGTCGGAGAGCTCGAGGGCCCGGCGTACAAGGAGCTGGTCCGCCAGCTGGGTCGGGACGGGATGCTCGGCATCTCCTGGCCCAAGGAGTACGGCGGGCAGGGGCGCAACCTGCTCGACCAGTACATCTTCTTCGACGAGAGCCAGCGGGCCCAGGTCCCGATCCCGTTCCTCACGCTCAACACGGTCGGGCCCACGATCATGCACCTCGGGAGCGAGGAGCAGAAGGCGTTCTTCCTGCCGAAGATCCTCTCCGGCGACCTGCACTTCTCGATCGGCTACTCCGAGCCGGGTGCGGGCACCGACCTCGCGAGCCTGCGCACCACCGCGGTGCGTGACGGGGACCACTACGTCATCAACGGCCAGAAGATGTGGACGTCCCTGATCCACCACGCCGACTACATCTGGCTCGCCTGCCGCACCGACCCGGAGGCCAAGCGCCACAAGGGCCTGTCGATCATCATCGTCCCGACCGACTCCGAGGGCTTCTCCTACACCAAGGTGCACACCCTCGGCGGCGGCTACACGAGCGCCACCTACTACGACAACGTCCGGGTGCCGGCCAAGAACGTCGTGCTCGGCGAGAACCGCGGCTGGGAGCTCATCACCAGCCAGCTCAACCACGAGCGCGTCTCGCTCTCGAGCGCCGGCAGCGTGCAGCGCAAGATCGACGACGTCCGCGCCTGGGCGCAGGAGGCGAAGCTCCCCGACGGCCGGCGTGTCGTCGACCAGGAGTGGGTGCAGACCACCCTCGCCCGGCTGACAGCGAAGACGCGCTTCCTCGAGCTGCTCAACTGGAAGGTCGCTTGGAGCGTCACCCAGGGAGCCCTCAACCCCGCGGATGCCTCCGCGGTGAAGGTGCACGGCAGCGAGTTCTACATCGAGGCCTACCGCGGCCTCATGGAGATCCTCGGCCAGAACGCCGTGCTGTCGAAGGACTCGGCCGGCGCCCAGCTCGGTGCCGACCTCGAGCGCTGGATGCGCAGCACCTTGGTGCTCACCTTCGGCGGCGGCACCAACGAGATCCAGCGCGACATCATCGCGATGGTCGGCCTCGGCATGCCGCGCGCGCCGCGCTAAGGAGACACGGTGGACTTCACGCTCAACGCCGAGCAGCAGGCGCTCGTCGGCCTCGCCGCGGACATCCTCGGCAAGGAGGTCACGCAGGAGCGGCTGAACGCTCTCGACGCCCAGGGCACCTGGTACGACGAGGCGCTGTGGGAGCAGCTCGCCGAGGCCGGTCTCGTCGGGGCTGCGCTGTCAGAGGACGTCGGAGGCGGCGGCCTCGGCTTCGCCGCCGTCGCGCTGCTCCTCGAGCAGGTGGGCGCCCACGTCGCGCAGGTGCCGCTGTTCGAGGCGGTGCTGTGCGGCGCGCTCCCGATCGACCGCTTCGGGACCGAGGAGCAGCGCCGCCGCGACCTGCCCGACGTCGCCTCGGGCGACGCCCTCGTCGTCGCCGCGCTCGTCGAGACCGGCCGCGAGGACAGCCGCAGCCTCGCCACGACCGCGACGGCCGGAGGCGACGGCTGGCGTGTCAGCGGTCTGAAGACCAGCGTGCCGTTCGCCGACCGGGCGCGCCGGGTCCTCGTCCCCGCCAGCGTCGTCGGGGGCGAGACCGTGCTGCTGCTCGTCGAGCCCACGGGGACGGGCGTCACGTTGCGCCAGGGCCGGGGCACCAACGGCGTGCCCCTGTTCGAGGTCGAGCTCACCGACGCCCCCGCCGAGGCGCTCGTCGGCCCGGAGGGCGGCGCCGAGGCGCTCGACTGGCTGCTCGACCGCGCCCTCGTCGGCCTCGCGGCCACGGCCCTCGGGGTCAGCGGCAAGGCGCTGGCGCTGTCGGCGTCGTACACCACGACGCGGGAGCAGTTCGGCCGCCCGATCGCGACGTTCCAGGCGGTCGGCCACCGGCTGGCTGACGCCTACATCGACGTCGAGGCGATGCGGCTCACGACGCTGCAGGCGATCTGGCTGCTCGACAGCGACCTGCCCGCTCGGGACGAGGCCCGCATCGCCAAGTGGTGGGCCGCCGAGGGCGGCCACCGCGTGGCGCACGCTGCGCAGCACGTCCACGGCGGTGTCGGCATCGACCTCGACTACGTCCTCCACCGCTACTTCACCTGGAGCAAGCAGGTCGAGTTCACCCTCGGCAGCGCCCAGGCCCAGCTGCTCTCCCTCGGCGCCGGCCTGGCCGCCGAGCCCGTCCAGCCCTGATCAGCAAAGGAACGCTGCGTGTCCACCAGCCTTGAAGGCAAGTCAGCTCTCGTCACCGGTGCCGGGGCCGGCCTCGGTCGTGCGGAGGCGCTCGCCCTCGCCGCCGCCGGTGCCGCGGTCGTGGTCAACGACTACGACAAGGACGCCGCCCACGGCGTGGTCGACGAGATCACGGCGGCCGGCGGTCAGGCTGTCGCCGCGCCGGGCGACGTGTCGAGCTGGAGCGTGGCCCAGGAGCTCGTCGAGACCGCGGTCACGAGCTTCGGGCAGCTCGACGTCCTCGTGAACAACGCCGGCGTGCTGCGCGACCGCACCATCTTCAACATCTCCGAACAGGAGTGGGACACCGTCATCGCGGTGCACCTCAAGGGGCACGCGGGCACGTCGCGGTTCGCCACCGCGCACTGGCGCGACCGCTCCAAGGCCGCGGGCGGCCCCGTCTACGGCCGCGTCATCAACACCTCCAGCGAGGCGTTCCTCTTCGGCTCCGGCGGGCAGCCCAACTACGCGGCCGCCAAGGCCGGCATCGTCGCCCTGACGCTGGCGACCAGCCGTGCCTGCGAGCGGTACGGCGTGAAGGCGAACGCCATCTGCCCGCGGGCCCGCACGGCCATGACCGCGGGGGTGTTCGGCACCGAGGCCCCCGAGGGCGGCGTCGACCCGCTGTCGGTGGACCACGTCGCGCCGCTGGTGGCGTATCTCGCGAGCCCGGCTGCCGAGGCCGTCAACGGCCAGGTCTTCGTCGCTTACGGCGGCATGGTCGTGCTCGTCAGCGCACCGGGCGTGGAGACCCGCTTCGACGCCCCCGGTGACACCTGGTCGGCCGCCGAGCTCGAGCAGGTCGTCGGCCCGCACTTCGCGCAGCGGGACCCCTTGCTGACCTTCTCGGCCGACGCGATCGCCAAGCTCTGAGGAACCGCCGCCGTCCCGGCGTACGGGACACATCGGGCTGGAAGGGCTTTCTCCGGGGTACCTCCCTCGACACAGCACCGAAACCCACACACCATGCGAGGTAGTGACCTACGCCACAAAGTGACAGGCCTCTGACCCGGTCGGTCGTCCCACCCAGCCAGCACCAGGAGCTCGTGTGCCCGTCGCGCTTCCCCTCCCCGCACGGCGGTGCAGGTCGTGACCGAGTTCCTCTCGTTCACGATCATCGGCATCGTCGCCGGGGCGACCTACGCCATCGCGGCGAGCGGTCTGGTGCTGACGTACGCCACGTCGAACGTGTTCAACATCGCCCACGGCGCGGTCGGCATGGTGATGACCTTCCTCTACTGGGAGGTCAGCGTGAACCAGGGCTGGCCCGTGTGGCTGGCCCTGCCGTTCGTGCTGCTGGTGGCCGCGCCGCTGTTCGGGCTGTTCCTCGAGCGCGTCATGATGCGCAAGCTCACGGACGCGCCGGTGGCCATCTCGCTGGTCGTCACCGTCGGCCTGCTGGTCGCCTGCATCGGGACCGCGCAGGTGATCTGGCCCCCGGCCGGTCGCAACATCCTGGAGTTCTTCCCGGGCAAGGCGGTGACGCTGCACTTCCCGGACGCCTTCGGCGGCGGCTCGATCCGCATCACGATCCACCAGGTCATCACGTTCCTGGCCGCGGCGGCGGTCGCGGCGGGGCTCTTCCTGCTCCTCAACCGCACCCGGCTCGGCACCGCGATGCGCGCGGTCGTCGACAACCGCGAGCTGCTCGCGCTGCACGGCGCCCGCCCGAACCTGCTCTCCGGCCTGTCCTGGGCGATGGGCAGCTCGCTCGCCGCGCTCGCAGGCATCCTCATCGCACCGCAGCTCACCCTCGGGTACATCGAGCTGACCCTGCTCGTCATCGCGGCCTACGCCGCGGCGATGGTCGGGCGGCTCAAGAGCCTGCCGCTCACGTTCGTCGGCGCGCTCCTGCTGGGCCTGCTCACGTCGTACGGGCAGTGGGTCGTGCAGTTCATCCCGGCCCACGTGCAGAAGTCGCTCGGCGGCCTCGTGCAAGGCACCCGCGTCGCACTGCCCACGCTGTTCCTGCTCGTCGTCATGCTGCTGCTGCCGCACGAGCGGCTGCGGGTCGGCCGCATCGCCGGCACGACCCTCCCGGCCCTGCCCTCGTGGCGCAAGACGCTCATCTGGTCGGGCGTCTTCCTGGTCGCGGTCTACGCCCTCACCGGTGCGCTCACCACCGCCGACGTCTCGCGGTTCGGACAGGCGCTGTGCCTGTCGCTCATCATGCTGTCGCTGGTGCTGCTGACCGGGTACGGCGGCGACGTCTCCCTCTGTCAGCTCAGCTTCGTCGGGATCGGCGCCCTGGTCACGTGCAAGATGTTCAACGGGATCACGCCGGTCACCCTCGTCATGGCGTTCCTCGTCAGCGGCGCCGTCGGCGTCGCGGTCGCCGTCCCGGCGCTGCGGCTGCGCGGGCTCTACCTGGGGCTCGGGACGATGGCCGTCGCCGCCGCCATGGACCAGATGGTGTTCACGACGAGCATCGGCTTCGAGGCGTTCCAGGGCAGCCTCGCGATCGAGCGGCCCGGCCTGCTGGAGTCGGAGCGCGCGATGACGATGGCCGTCGCGATCGCCTTCGTCGCCACGGCCGCGGTGGTGCTGGCCATCCGGCGCGGGAAGTACGGCCGCATCCTGCTGGCCACCCGCGACAGCCAGGCCGCGTGCGCGACCCTCGGCTTCAGCACCACGAGCGTGCGCGTGCTGGTCTTCGGCGTGAGCGCGGGGCTCGCCGGTGTCGCGGGGGTGCTCTACACCGGCATGCACGTGTCGGTCGGCACCGAGGACTTCTCGTTCTTCAAGAGCCTGCCGCTGCTGCTCTTCGCAGCCGTCGCCGGGCTCACCTCGGTGTCCGGCGCGCTGCTCGGCGGACTGTTCTACGGCACGCTGCCGATCCTGCAGGTGCGCTACCCCTCGGTGGCCCCGCTCGCCTACGTCGTGCTGCTCGGCGGCATCCACGCCCTCGGCGGCAACCCGAACGGCCTGGTGCACCAGCTGTTCTCGCGCACCCGGCGGCTGGTACGCACGACGGACCGACCGCCTTCCGCGCCGGCCGAGGACGCCCTCGGGCCGGTGGAGGAGGGGGTGCTCGTTGGCACTGCTTGAGATCCTGGACGTCGAGGTGCGCTTCGGTGGCGTGGTCGCCGTCAACGGCGCCGGCTTCGAGGTACCCCGCGGCGCGGTGGTCGGGCTCATGGGTCCGAACGGCGCCGGCAAGACGACGCTGTTCAACGTCATCACCGGGCTGCAGGAGCCGACCCGCGGCACGGTCGTCTTCGACGGCCGCGACATCACCAAGGACGCCCCACGACGGCGCGCGCAGGCCGGCATCGGCCGCACGTTCCAGCGGCTCGAGGTGTTCGGCTCGCTGTCGGTCGGCGACAACATCCGGGTCGCCGCCGAGATGCGCGGGCTCGACCACCCGGAGCGCATCCGCGACGCGCTGCTGGAGCGGGTCGGCCTGCAGGCCTTCGCGACCACGCCGGCCGATGCGGTGCCCACCGGCATCGCCCGCCTGACCGAGCTGGCCCGGGCGCTCGCCTGCAACCCCACGTTGCTGCTGCTCGACGAGCCCTCGTCCGGCCTCAACGAGGTGGAGACGCAGGACTTCGCCGACCTCGTCCGGTCGCTCGCCGCCGACGAGGGCCGTTCGGTGCTCCTGGTCGAGCACGACGTGGAGCTCGTGCTCGGGCTCTGCGAGACCATCCACGTCCTCGACTTCGGCGTGATCATCGCCTCCGGCACGCCTGCCGAGGTGCAGGCCGATCCCCGGGTGCAGGACGCCTACCTGGGGGCCGACACCGGAGCGGCCTCGCTCGAGGAGGTGGTCGCGTGAGCACCCGCACGACCGGCGTACCGGCTCTGGAGGTGCGTGACCTGACCGCCGCGTACGGCCGCATCCAGGTGCTGCACGGGGTCACGTTCTCGGTGCCCAAGGGTGCGGTCGTGGCCATGCTCGGCCCCAACGGCGCGGGCAAGAGCACGACGTTGCGCTGCCTGTCCGGCCAGATGCAGCCCACCGGGGGCCACGTGCACGTCGGCGGCTACCACCTGACCAGCACCTCGGCCGACGCGCTCGCCCGCGCCGGGCTGTGCACCATCCCCGAGGGCCGCGGCATCTTCCCCAACCTCACGGTGGCGGAGAACGTCGCGCTGTTCGCCTACGCCGCGAAGGCCTCCGACAAGGAGATCACCGAGCGCACGTACACCCGGTTCCCGCGGCTGGGGGAGCGGCGCAAGCAGCTCGCCGGCCGACTGTCTGGCGGTGAGCAGCAGATGCTCGCCATGTCCCGGGCGCTGAGCACCGACCCCGGCATCCTGCTGCTCGACGAGCTCTCGATGGGCCTGGCGCCGAAGATCGTCGACGAGCTGTACGGCGTCGTCGCCCAGATCGCCGAGCAGGGCGTCTCGGTGCTGGTCGTGGAGCAGTTCGCGCGGCGGGCGCTCGCCGTGGCGCAGTTCGGCGTGGTCATGGTCGGAGGCCGCGTCACGGCCGTCGGCGAGCCGGCGGACCTCGAGGACGAGATCTCCGCCGCCTACCTCGGAGGTGCCGCATGACAACCCCACGAGAGCGTTCGCTGCGCTCACGCTCCCGCAGGGGCCCCGGCAGCACGGTCCGTCGGGTGGCGTCGCTCGCCACGGTCGCTGTGCTCACGGCCGCCCTGGTGTCGGCGGCAGGTCCCGCCACGGGCGACGAGGTCCGCACCGACACGACGCTCGGCGGCTACTCCGTCAGCGTCAACGCGGCCCCGTTCAAGGTGCTCCTCGACGACCCTGGCATCCCCATCCCCCGCCCCGAGGGTGGCGCGATCGTGGAGGCCGACCCGGCGTACTCGGAGGCCGCCCTCGACTCCGGCCCGACCAGCCGCGGGCTCGGCGCGGTGCTGTGGCCGGGCGGGCTGTTCGGCGAGGGCCTTCCCCAGGTGGCGCAGGGCGCGCCGCAGTGGCCGCTCAAGGCCGAGGCGCGCTACCCCGACAAGCCCTACGTCGCGACCGCTCAGGACAACGGCGCCTTCATGAAGGGGCAGGCGCTCGGACTCGACGTCCTGGGGACCGCGCGGATGAACCCGCAGGACGTGCCCGGCGCCCTCGACCTCGGCACGGTCGCGTCGACGTCCACCGCCACCGTCAAGGACGGCGTCGCGATCGGCACCGGCGCGAGCCAGGTCAGCGACGTGACGCTGCTGGGCGGGGTCATCAAGGTCGGCTCGGTGTCGACGGCGCTGCGCGTCACGAGCGACGGGAAGAAACCCGCTTCCTCGGGCAGCACGGTGGTGAGCGGCCTGACGGTCGGCGGCGTCGGCTACGTCGTGGACGACAAGGGCGCGCGCCCCGTCGGGGCGCCGGTGAACCAGGGCAGCGGCCCGCTGCCGGTCGGCAGCGCCCTCGACCCGGCCAAGCAGCTCGGCATCACGATCAGCGGCCTCGCGCAGGACCAGAGCAAGGACGCCGACAGCGCCACGCGCGACGCCAAGGGCCTGCGCATCACCGTCGACACGGTGGTGCTGCGGGGCGTCCTCAACCAGACGCCCCCGCAGCTGATGGACCCGATCTACATGCTGATCTCGCAGCTGCCCAAGGACCAGCAGGGCAACTTCTACTACCTGCTGTCCGCCACCCCGAAGATCACCTTCATCCTCGGGGCAGGCACCGCCATGGCGGCGGCCACCCAGCCGCTGTCGTTCTCCTTCCCGCCGCCCACGTTCGGCGGCCTGCCGGTCGGGCTGCCCGGCGGCTCGGTGGTGCCACCGGCCGCCTCGGGCGGTGCAGCAGCACCGGCGATCGGCCCCGGGACGACAACCGGCTCCGGGCCGGTCCCGCCGCCCGCCGTCGACCCGCGCACGCTCCCGCGGACGGTCGCGGCGGCCCACTCGTCGAGCCCCTTCGGCGGCCTGCCGCCGTCGTTGCTGCTGCTCGTCGCCGCCCTCGCCGGTGGCGCCGGGTGGGCGCTGCTTCGCCTGCAAGGCGCTGCCATGGCGCTCGGGGCCGCGGCCGGCCCTTGCACCGACGGCTCGACGTCCTCCCTGCCCGACCTCCGAGGAGCGTGACGCACGTGACCGAACCTTCCGCCCGCGCGGCGCGCTGGCGCGTCGACGGGGTCCTCGGCGTGGTGGCCGCGGTGCTGCTCCCCCTGGGGCTGCTCGTGATCCTGCTCGGCTGGTACGGCGCCGCGCACTCGTCGTACCTCTGGGAGCAGGTGCCGTACCTGATCTCGGGTGGGCTGCTCGGGCTGGGTCTCGTGACCGGCGCCGGGCTGCTCTACCTGGGCTCCTGGGTCGCGCGCAGCGCGGCCGCCCAGCAGCGCGCCAGCGACCAGCTGGCGGCGCTGCTGCAGGAGATCCGTGACGAGATCGGCAAGGCTCCCCAGGCGCCGACGGCCAACGGTCGCGCCTCGAGCAACGGTCGGTCGCGGCGTACCACGGCGGCCTCGCCGTTCGTGGCCACGGCCCGCGGCTCCATGTGGCACCGCGCCGACTGCGCGGTCGTGGCCGGCCGGGAGGACCTGCACGCCGTGGGTCCTGACGGCGACGGTCTGCAGCCGTGCGCGCTGTGCGACCCGCTCTCCGCCGTACCGCAGTCAGCCTGACACCCAGCCACGACCTCTCGGGAGACGCTCACATGCACGCACGTCAGCGGTTGGCCGCAGCGCTCGTCCTCGCGGGTCTGCTGAGCGCCGCCTGCGGGGCGCGGCTCACGCCGGCGCAGCGCACGTCGGCGCTGTCCCAGGGGGGCGGGGGCCGGCTGGTCGCCGACACGACCGGCGGCGACACCGGCACGACGGGGACGACGGGTACGACGGGTACGACAGGCACCACGGGGACCACGGGGACGACGGGTACGACGGGCGCCACCGGGACCACGGGCACGACCGGCAGCTCGGGCACCAGCGGCGCGGGCACCAGCGGGTCGATCGCGGGGGGCGGCGACTGGACGAAGATGCCGGCCGGCGGCAACGGCGGCGCCACCGACGTCGGCATCACCAAGGACGCCATCACCATCGCGAACGTCAGCGACGTGAGCGGCGCGGTGCCGGGCCTGTTCGAGGACGCTCGCTTCGCGGTGCAGGCCTACTTCAAGTACTTCAACGCGCGGTACGGCACGATCTACGGGCGCAAGATCAAGGTGCTCGCGCTCGACGGGCAGCTCGACACGGGTGCCAACCGCAGCGCCGCAATCCAGGAGTGCAGCGACGCGTTCGCGGGCGTGGGCTCGGTGTCGGCGTTCGACCAGGGCGCTGCTCCGATCCTGAAGGACTGCAAGTCGAAGGGCGGCCTGTTCCCGGACATCCGGGGCCTTGCCACCACCGACCAGATCAAGGCGCTGCCGAACGTGTACCCGGCCCAGGTCGCCGGTGTCGGCGGCACCCGCTCGCTCGGCCAGTTCGGCTGGGCGGCCGAGAGATTCCCGGACGCCGTCAAGAAGGCCGCCTACGTCTACTCGGACGGCGAGGTCACGCGCCAGCTGAAGGACCAGGACAAGGAAGGCACCTCGAAGGTCCTCGGCTACAACTGGGTCGCCGACATCCCGGTCGCCACGACCGAGACGAACTACGGTCCCGCCGCCCAGCAGATCAAGTCGTCAGGGGCGCAGTACGTCACGTTCGTGGGCGCCTACCAGCAGGCGGCGAGCCTGGCGCGCTCGATGGCGAACCTGGGGTGGAAGCCGCAGGTGTACCAGCCCACAGTGACGGCGTACACCCCGAACTTCATCAGGCAGGCGGGTGACGCCCTCAACGGCAACAACACGTTCATCGGCAGCACCGGTGCGCTGCTCGAGGAGATCAACCTCAACCCCGAGCTGCAGCTCTATGCGCAGTGGCTGCAGCAGGTGAAGCCGGGCGCCACACCGACGAACATCGGCGAGTTCGCCTGGGGCGCCGCGGCGCTGTTCGTCCAGCAGATGATCAAGGTTGGGCCGCAGCCGACGCGCGGCAAGCTGCTGGCGCTCATGCCGGGCGTGCACTCGTTCGGTGCCAACGGCCTCTACCCGGGGCAGGACGTCGGCGGCCGGAATCTCGGCGACTGCGTCGCCGTGGTCCAGGTGAAGGGCGGCCGGTTCGCGCGCTTCCTGCCCTCGGGTCCGGGGACCTACCGGTGCGCCAAGGACGGCCTCTGGAACACCAAGACCAACCAGCACAGTCCCGCGAAGCAGCCGGCCGCGAAGGAACCGCCGGCGCCGTAGCCCGCAGCAGCACGAAGGCCGGCGCCCCTCGGGGTCGCCGGCCTTCGTCGTGGTCGGGAGCTAGTCCTTGACGAGCAGGGTGATGGCGAGGTGGATGTCGCGCCACACGTCGGCGGCCCCGATGCGGCCCCCGAGCCAGGCGATCTGCCGCGAGAACCAGACGTCCTGCAGGATGCCGGCGAGCTCCACGTCGTTCTCGACGGGCCCTTCCTCGCCACGGATGGCTTGCACGATCAGGTCGTTCATGGCCTGGCGGACCGCGCTGATCTCGTTCGCGACCGACGCGTCAGCGGCCATCATGGCCCGCACCATCGCCTCGGTGAGGAGCGGGTCGCGCTGCAGGGAACGGGTCGACCGCTCGAGCACGAAGGAAACGCGGTCCGCCCGGGTGTCACCGGGGATCTGCCGCTTGGCCAGGCGGCCGGCGAGCCGGTCGATCTCCGCCGCCATCGCGGAGACCAGCAGGTGGACCTTGGAAGGGAAGTACCGGTAGAGGGTGCCGAGCGCCACCTCGGAGCGCTCCGCGACCTCGCGCATCTGAACGGCCTCGTAGCCGCCGCGCGCGGCCAGGGCCAGCGTCGTCGCGAGGATCCGCTCCCGCCGGGCCCGCTGCGCCGCGGTCTCCGTGTCGGTCGCGGCGGGCGTCTGAGCCGTCGTGGTCACTTCGGCGTCCTCCCTCAGCCCTGGCGTCCGAAACGTCCGCCGAACCTAGCATCCGTCGCGCCACCGAGGGCGGCAGCAGCGACGTGCCAGAAACAGGAACGTGTTCTAGCATGCCAGACAATCGAGCGGAAGGCACCTGCATGACCGTCGGGGTGACCGAGGAGCACGAGGCGCTCGCCGCCTCGGTACGTGGCTGGGCCGAACGCGCCGGGCTCCGCGCGAGCGCCCGCGAGGCCCTGGACGGCCCCGAGGAGCGGCCCGTGTGGTGGCAGGCGCTCGCCGACCAGGGGCTGCTGGGTCTGCACGTCAGCGAGGAGCACGGCGGTGCCGGGGCCGGCGGGGTCGAGCTGGCCGTGGTCGTCGAGGAGCTCGCCCGCGCCCTCGGGCACGGGCCGGTGCTCCCCACCCTGCTGGCGTCGCTGGTGCTCAGCCAGGTGGGCGGCACCGCGGCGAAGGAGCTGCTCCCCGGCCTGGTCGACGGATCGCGTACGGCGGCCGTCGCCGTCGAGGACGGGCTGACCGCCACCGGGGGTGACGACGGGCTCGTCGTGTCCGGCACGGCGTCCCGGGTGCTCGGTGCGGCGTACGCCGACGTGCTGGTCCTCGGCGCGGGCAGCACCTGGTTCGTGGTCGACGCCGACCAGGTCAGCGTCACCCCGCTCACCGGCATGGACGGCACCCGGCGGCCGGCTGAGGTGCGGCTCGACGCGGTCGCGGTCCCGAGCGCGCGGGTCCTCACCGGCCTGACGCTGCAGCACGTCCGCGCGCTGGCGGGCACGCTCGCCGCGGCCGAGGCCTGCGGCATCGCGGGCTGGTGCCTCGACACCGCGGTGGCCTACGCCAGGACGCGTGAGCAGTTCGGCCGGCTGATCGGCTCGTTCCAGGCGGTCAAGCACATGTGCTCCGACATGCTGGTACGCGCCGAGATGGCGCGTGCCCTCGCGTGGGACGCGGCCCGTGCTCTCGACGAGGCGCCCTCGGCCGAGCGCGACCTGGCCGTGGCCGTCGCGACGGCGTACGCCGTCGAGGCGGGGCTCGACAACGCCAAGGCCTGCATCCAGGTGCTGGGCGGCATCGGCTACACCTGGGAGCACGACGCCCACATCTACCTCAAGCGCGCGCTGTCCCTGCGGGCGCTGGTCGGACCGCTCGGGCAGTGGCGCGGTCGGGCTGCGGATCTCGCGCGGGGCGGCACCCGTCGTACGTTGGAGCTCGACCTCGGCCCCGACACCGACGCGCTGCGCCAGGAGGTCCGGGCCTTCGTCGCGTCGCTGCCGCTGGAGGAGAAGGAGCGCCGGGTGGCGCTCGCCGACGCGGGGTACGTGACGCCGCACTGGCCGGCGCCATGGGGGCGTGGTGCCGACGCGGTGAGCCAGCTCGTCATCGACCAGGAGCTCGAGGCTGCTGGCGTGGAGCGGCCGGAGCTCGTCATCGGCGGCTGGGCCGCGCCCACGATCGTGGAGCATGGCACGGACGAGCAGAAGGAGCGCTTCGTCCGGCCGACGCTGCGCGGCGACATCGTGTGGTGCCAGATGTTCAGCGAGCCCGGCGCCGGTTCCGACCTGGCCGGCCTGCAGACCAGGGCCGAGAAGGTCGAGGGCGGCTGGAAGGTCAACGGCCAGAAGGTCTGGACGTCCGTGGCGCACCGCGCCGACTGGGCGATCCTGCTGGCCCGCACCAGCGGCACCGGCCGTGGCTCCGACCGGCACAAGGGCATCAGCTACTTCCTGCTCGACATGCGGGCGCCGGGCGTCGACGTCCGGCCGCTGCGCGAGCTCACCGGCGAGGAGATGTTCAACGAGGTCTTCCTCGACGACGTCTTCATCCCCGACGACTGCCTCGTCGGCCAGGTCGACGGCGGCTGGAAGCTCGCCCGCACCACGCTGGCGAACGAGCGGGTCGCGATGAGCAACGCCTCCCCGCTGGGACGCAGCGTCGAGGGCGTCCTCAGCGACGTCGACGCGATGGGGGACTGGGACGCCGCGCTGCGCGACCACGTCGGCCGGCTCGTCGGCGAGGCGCTCGGGCAGGCGCTGCTGGGCTTCCGCACCACGCTGCGACAGATCTCGGGCGCCGACCCGGGTTCGGCCTCCAGCGTCCGCAAGCTCGTCGGCATGCGGCACCAGCAGGAGTGCGCCGACCTGCGCCTGGAGCTCGCCGGGCTGCGGCTGCTCGCCGTCGAGGGAGAGCGTGACGAGCAGCTCACGTTCATGATGCTGCAGACGCGCTGCCTGACCATCGCCGGAGGGACCACCGAGGTGCTGAAGAACGTCGCCGCCGAGCGGATCCTGGGGCTGCCCCGTGACTGACGTGAGCGGAGAAGCGAGCCCGGGGTTGGCGAGCGCCGGAGCGAACAGTGAGCGCAGTCTGAAGCTGGGGCTGCAGCTCGGCTACTGGATGGGCGAGGGCCCGGGCGACGTGCTGCCCAAGGTCAAGCTCGCGGAGGACCTCGGCTTCGACAGCGTGTGGAGCGCGGAGTCGTACGGCAACGACGCGTTCACGCCGCTGGCCTGGATCGGCTCCTACACCTCGAAGATCAAGCTCTCCACGGGGCTGGTGCAGATCTCGGCGCGCACACCCACGGCGACCGCCATGCACGCGATGACGCTCGACAAGCTGTCGAACGGCCGGGTGCAGCTCGGTCTGGGCGTGAGCGGCCCGCAGGTTGTGGAGGGCTGGTACGGCGTGCCGTTCCCGAAGCCGCTCGCACGCACGCGGGAGTACGTCCAGATCCTGCGGGACATCTGGCGTCGCGAGGGGCCGGTCACCAACAGCGGTGAGCAC
Organism: Actinomycetota bacterium; assembly: GCA_046723735.1. Taxonomy (GTDB): domain Bacteria; phylum Actinomycetota; class Actinomycetes; order Mycobacteriales; family SCTD01; genus RYN-111. The sequence goes on from JBKOVB010000059.1 coordinate 49,074, forward strand.
TACCCGCTCCCGTACCCGGGCGGCACCGGGCTCGGCAAGCCGCTCAAGGCCAACATCCACCCGCTGCGGCCCGACATCCCCGTCTTCCTCGGTGCCGAGGGCCCGAAGAACGTCGCGCTGGCCGCCGAGATCGCCGACGGCTGGCTGCCGATCTTCTACCACGTCGAGAACGCTCCGGCTGTGTACGCCGACTCGCTCGCTGCGGCGAAGCCCGGCTTCGAGATCGCCTGTCCCATCACGGTTGTCGTCAACGACGACACGCAGGCCGCGATCGACTGGGTCAAGCTGTCGATGGCGTTCTACATCGGTGGCATGGGGGCCAAGGACAAGAACTTCCATCTCGACGTGGTGTCCCGCTTCGGCTTCGGCGAGGAGGCGCTCCGGGTCCAGGAGCTGTTCATCGCCGGCGACCGCGACGCCGCCGCCAAGGCCGTGCCCGACGAGCTGTGCGACGGCATCGCACTGTGCGGGCCGCTCGACCGGATCAAGGAGCGCTTGGAGCTCTGGAAGGCCTCCCCGGTAACGACCCTCATCCTGGGCGGCGCCGACGACCCGGTCACGATGCGCGCCCTCGCCGAGATGCTCTGACGTCCCGTGGAGAAGCTGGACTACCTGCTCTGGGACGAGGTGCCCTCCTCCCTGGACGGCGTCGCCCGGTCGGTGCGGATCAGTCCTGCCGCGACGGACGTGAAGGCCACGCTGCTCATGGGGCTCGGGCCGTCGCTCGCCGGCCTCGTCGAGGTGTGGGTCGACTCGCTCGACACCCGCGCCTCGCTGGAGGCGCTCCTGCCCGGTCGCTTCGACGGCTACCTGGTCACCGAGTCCGTGCCGCAGCAGCCGTCTGACGAGGAGGGGCTCCTGACCCACTTCTCCTGGTTTCCCAAGCCTTCTCGACTCACCGACGAGGAGTTCTACCGGGGCTGGCAGGAGGGGCACACGCCCACCACGTTCGCGCTGCACCCACGCCGGGTGGGCTACGTCCGTGACGCGGTCGCGCGGGTGCTGACGCCCGGGTCCCCGCCGGTCCGGGCCATCGTGTCGGAGCTCTTCGCCCCGTCGGACTACGAGGACCCCGCGCTGCTGTTCGGGTCGCCCGAGGCGGTGCAGCAGACGATGGCAGAGCTTCCGTCGTACGGGGACGCGGACGACATGAGCTGCCGTCCGCTCTGGAGAGGAGCCGCGACGTGATGGACCTCCAGGAGATCTCCGACCGGCTCGAGATCCAGGAGCTGTTCGCGCGCTACTCCCACGCCATCGACACGATGCAGTGGGACCTGCTCGACGACGTGTTCACGCCAGACGCGCACATCGACTACTCGTCGATGGGCGGCATCGCCGGCACGCTGGCCGAGCAGAAGGCGTTCCTCGAGGCGACGCTGCCGACGATCTTCCAGCGTGGCTTCCAGCACATGGTGTCCAACACGCTCTTCGACATCGACGGCGACACCGCGCGCACCCGCACCATGCTGTTCAACCCCATGGTGATCGAGGACGAGAAGCACGTGCTGTTCTGCGGCCTGTGGTACGTCGACACGCTGGTGCGCGTGGACGGGGCCTGGCGCATCAGGGAGCGCGTCGAGGATCGCGGTTGGAGCCTCGACCTCAAGCGCTAGCGGTGATCTTGTTCCAGCTGAGCCGTGCGATCCTCAAGCCGGGTCATTCGCATCTCCGTCGAGGCCGTGGAGTGCGCCATCCTCGCCAGTTCGCTCACGACACCTGTCACCAACTCGGCGGCTTCGTCGGGAAGCAGACGAACCGTCCCCACGCACCTTGCGGCCTTCCACGTGCTGAGGACGAGAAACCCAGCATCGGCGTGGGCGGAAACCCGCACCCCTCGACCTTCGCCGCGAATGTCAGAAACCCAGTGACCGGGCTCGGAGAAAGGGTGCGCCATTGGCCGAGCGTGAGGCGGTCGGCACGTGGCGTCAAGAGTGCCGGCAGAGCGGCATGCACCACGCTTCCTCAGCTGTCCGTCAACCAGCCGTCTTCGCTGATGAGGCGGCCGTCGCGCAGCCGGATGGTCCGTTTGCCGAGGTGCAGGTCGGCGTGGAGGCGGTCGCAGACGAGCAGGGTCTCGTCGAGGGCGGTGCGCCGGTGGTCCGCGTGCTTCTTGACGTGATGTGGCACCAGGGGGATCAGCGGGTTGGGTTCGCCAGGGCAGCAGCCGATTCCGGGGCAGCGGTTGTCGAACTGGACGCGGGCGCCTTTGAGCTCGGTGCCGGGGATCGTGCGGGCGCTGTGGACGATGCCGAGGGGAGTCCAGCCTCGGCTCATGAGCAGGGTGGTGACGTGCGCGTCGCACCACCAGCGCGCAAGAGCGAACGGGCGAGGGGTTGGCCGCTCGCACCCCGTGCGGGCGGAGCGCCAGGGGCGTCGGTGAGGGTGCGCTCGGAGATGGTGGCGGAGAGCTGGACCGGGACCTTGCCGTGCACCCCTCCGAGGCCCTGGCTCAGGTAGCGCGTGAGCAGCCGTCCGAGAGCGTCGTGCAGCCGCTTGCTCGCTGAGCGCGGCACCAGCCGGTCGCCGTCCCTGCTGAGCAGGTCGGGGTTGGCTTCCCACGGCTCGGCCGGCGCAGCGTCGGCCCACGCATCACCGCCGGCGGCCTCAGCTGCCTCTGCCCGGAGCCGGGCCCGGGCCTCGGTGTCCTCGGGGTTGGCCGGATCGCGCCGGACCTCAGCGCCGAGCGCGGTGATCAGCTGCTCCCAGACCTCCGGGGTCAGCGTGCCTCGAACGTCCCACATCCCGTCCGGCTTGCGGGTGTAGGTCAGCTCTCGCTTGTCCTGCGCGGCCTTCTCGCGTTCCTCGAGCACGGAGGGGACCAGTGAAAGGTGCAGCTCCTCCAACGGTCCGGAGAGCCGGCTCGGGTGGATCTGCTGGGCGAGCAGCACCAGCGCCCGCTCCACCCGATGCCGCTCCGACCCGCCGCCGTGCTGGATCGTACCGACCTTGGCCTCGAGCTCGGCGAGCAGCGCGGCCCGCGCCGCGTCCACGCGCGGGTCGGGTTCGAGGCCGAACCGGTCCTTGCAGACCAGGTCAATGACGTTCTCGACGACTGCGGTGACGACCTCCTCCGCCGGGCGGTGGTCGATGAGTCCGCTCGGGTCGTCGAGGTACCGAGCCACCTTGCTCAGGGTGCCGATGACCTTGTCGGCCCCGGCCAACGACACCGTGCCGCTCAGCACCGCCTGCTGCAGGTGCCCCCAACGCAGCAGCTTGCGGGCCAGGGTCTGGTCCTTCACGGCGGCGTCCGGGCTGACGGTGCGATACCAGGCCGTGCTGGACCGGAACCCGGCCTGGGCGAACAGCTGACGAGAGCGGACGTCCTCACCGCGAGCCAGCTGCAGCACCCTCAGCCGCTGCTGCACCTGCAGCAGCGCTTCGGTCTCGGCGAGCGCCCGCGCCGGCGGCAGCGTGCCGGGCTCCACCCACTCCAGCTCCGCGACGTCGGCCTGCAACCGCGAGACCAGCGTCCCGATCGAGGCATCCTCGTCGGGCCAGACACCGGGCACCGCCCAGCGCACCGGCTGCTCCACCACCCCGGTCGGGTGCGCGCTGCAGTCGCAGTCGCACCGCGGCTCCTCCACCGATTCAGGCGCGTCGAGCAGCCACGCCGGCACGTCCGGCACCGAAGCGTCTGACTCCCACGGCGGTGCGGTGAAGCCTTCGCGGACCCACCATGGCATGAGGTCGGCGTCGCTCAGCAGGGTCACGCCGACCTCCTCGGAATCGCTCGCGTATTCGAGGAGAACCTATGCGAAACCTCCGACACTCGCAACCCCAGGTGTGGACGAAAGCACCTGCAAAACAAGGGAAGTTGCGGCCTCAGAGGGCGGAGGAGCGGGCGGGGGAGCCTGGTCCTGCGCTGTCAGCGCCGGCGCATCGTCCAGATGAGGTACCGGCTGGTCGCCCGGAAGGCGCCCGAGTCCTCGTTGTCCTCGTACGGTGACTGGCCAACGGACGGGTGCCGTGATTCGCTCCGACCAGGTGAGTCGACCGGGGGCACCGTTCTCATCCCCGAGCGCTGGTCGCGACCAGGCCTGACACCGCGCACGCGGGACGCGACGGGAGGAGGATGAGCGGCGTGACCGACGACTCGCCTGCGCTGACGTACGGCTCCTACCTGGCCCTTGACGAGGTGCTCTCCGCGCAGCGGCCGCGGTCGGAGGAGCACGACGAGCTGCTGTTCATCGTGATCCACCAGGTGTACGAGCTGTGGTTCAAGCAGCTCCTGCACGAGCTGGCTCGGGTGCAGGACCGGCTCGAGGCGGGCGACACCTCGGCGGTGCTCGTGACGCTGAAGCGGGTCCTCACGATCCTCAAGGTCGTGGTCGCGCAGATCGACGTGCTCGAGACCATGACGCCCCAGCAGTTCCTGGGATTCCGCGGTCGGCTGGACGCGGCGAGCGGCTTCCAGTCCGCGCAGTTCCGCGAGCTCGAGGCGGTCATGGGGCGCCGGGACACGTCAGCGATCGAGCACTTCCCGGGTCCCGCGCGTGCCCGGATCGACGCCGCGATGGCTCGGCCGTCGCTGTACGACTCCTTCCTGCTCTACCTTGCGTCCCAGGGGTACGCGGTGCCACCTGACGTCCTCGAGCGCGACGTGGCCTCGTCGTACCAGCCCTCGCACGCCGTGCAGGAGGTGCTGCTGCAGGTCTACCGGGACGAAGGCGTGGCCGCCGGAGTGGCGGAGCGGCTCGTCGACCTGGACGAGGGGTTGCAGGAGTGGCGCTACCGGCACGTGAAGATGGTGGAACGCACGATCGGGGCCAAGCCCGGGACCGGCGGGTCGCCCGGAGCGGCGTACCTGCGCTCGACGCTCTCCCAGCCCGCGTTCCCGGACCTGTGGGAGATCCGGAGCGAGCTGTGAGCTTGGCAGCGCGGCTTTCCCCGCACTACCAGCGGTTCCGCGTCTCCGAACGGCTGCTGCTCACCGGCCACTCCCACCAGGCCTGGCCGGACGTCGCGCGGGACGCGCAGCTCGAGGCGTACGACGACGCAGCTGCCCTCGTGGACGAGAAGTGGGAGCGGGCGTTCGCCAAGGCCGACGAGGTGCGGGCCGGCTTCCGGCAGTGGCTGCACGACCCCCGCGCCGAGCTGGCGCTCGGGGCGAGCACCCACGACCTGGTGCTGCGCTTCCTGTCGGCGCTCGACTTCGACCGACGCTCGCGGCTGGTCACCACGGACGGCGAGTTCCA
>JBKOVB010000051.1:0-25923 GCA_046723735.1 Actinomycetota bacterium
CGACCAGGTGCTCGCCGAGCGACGCGCAGCCCAAGAGGCCCGAGCCACGCCGTACACGCCAGTGCACCGGGACCGCCCGGTCTCCGCCGCGCTACGCGCCTACGCCTCCATGGCCACCAGCGCCAGCGACGGCGCCTACCGACTCGTCAGGGATTGAACAGCGCAGCTGCGCGCGGACACCGGTCACGCTATCGTCCGGCTCTGCCCGCGGCCGTGCGTCTTTCAGGACGGTCGGGCGGCCCTGAGGGGCCACCGTTGTAGCACGGGCACGCGCTACGCCCTGCCGCTGCTGGCTTCGACAGCTCGAGGCCCCTGCCATCCGGCAGAACGCTCGCGGGACGGTTGTGGGCAGCTTCCTTCTCCGCGAGGGCCTGCAGCGGCAGTTGCCTGTTCCGCCTCCGTCATGGCTACGCGGCGCGCAGTTGCCTCATCCCCGGCGGTCGGACACGACGGACCCACCCTGCACCACGAGCGCGATGCGGTCGCCGATCGTGTCCAGCTCGAACGGATCGCCATCGACCGCCACCAGGTCCGCGGCCTGTCCCACCGCAAGCTGCCCCACTCGACCGCGCAACCCGAGCAGATCAGCAGCCTCCGAGGTCGCCGACCGCAGAACCTGAGCCGGCTTCATGCCGGCACGCGCCATCAACCCGAGCTCGTCGAGGTTGCCCCCATGCGGGTGCACGCCGCAATCGGTGCCCATCGCGATGCGCACACCGGCGTCGACCGCGATCTGGAAGGCTGCGGTGTGGTGCTCCAGCACCTGCCGCGCCTTTGCGACCTGGTGTGCAGGAATGTTGGCACCTGCTTCTGCCGCCGTGATCACGGCATGTGGGGCGACGAGGGTCGGCACCAGGAACGTTCCGCGCTCGACCATCAGTTCAGCGATCTCCTGATCGAGGTAGATGCCGTGCTCGATGCTCGCGACCCCGGCCAACACGGCCCGCTTGATCCCCTCGCGGGCCTGCGCATGCGCCATCACGCTGACCTCCGCATCGGTCGTCTCTGCGATCAGGACGGCCAGCTCGTCCGGCTGGAACTGCGGGTGCCGTGGCGAGTCGTTCTCGCTGAGCACACCGCCCGAGGTCGCCACCTTGATGACATCCGCGCCGGCGGCCAACAGCTGCCGAACGACCTTGCGCACCTCGTCGGGCGAGTCCGCAACGGCGCGTGGCGTGTGCAGCAGGTCGGCGTGTGACAGGTGCATGCCGCACCCGAGCTGGCTGTCGCCGTGCCCACCCGTGATGCTCAGCATCGAGATCGCCACCAACATCCGTGGTCCACGCAGGACGCCGTCGCGCACGGCGTCACGAACACCCGCGTCGGCCCCGCCCGCGTCACGGATGGTCGTGACACCAGCGTCAAGGGTGCGTTCGAGCGCTCGCGCGGCCCGGAAGAGCCGATAGGACGGTCGTATCCCGAGCAGGTCCAGCGTGTCGAGCCCGTCGAAGACCACATGGACGTGGCAGTCGATGAATCCCGGCAGCAGCGCGCGGCCGTCCACGTCGAGGGCGACGTCACCGTCGAGACCGTGACCGACATCCGTGATCACGCCGTCCTCGACGAGGATGTCGACGTCTTCCAACGTCTCGTCGTCGCCCAGCCATGCCCTGCCGCCGGTGATGAGAGTCCGCATGTGAACTGTCTCCTGGTCTCGTGTCCGAGGGGCTTCCCCGCCCGCAAGCGCGTCTCGTTGCCTAGACCGTCCGCCCGCGTGAGCGGACGACAACCTCGCTAGGGAGCAGACAGCGCGCGTGATGCCCTGAGGACGCGACCGGCACCTGGCGGGAACGCTGTTGCATGCCCCGCAGCCTGCTGCAGCCTCTGAAGGAGAACCTCGTCTGTTGGATACGAGCTCCCTGCTCGTTCTTGTCCCCTGGCACCGAGGCCGGCGGTCGTGTGCTGAGGACCATGCGCGGCATGACCGAGCAGCACGAACTCGCACCGCCCCCCGGACCGGACGGCACGTCACCGTCGCCACAGTGGGCCTGGCGCGCCGAGTGGTCGCAGCCGCGCTACAGCAACGTGGCTCGCATCCGTAGGCTTCTCGCGGAGAGTCCGTTCGACGCCATCGTTGCGGCGTGGCCCGAGAACGTCGGCTACCTCTCCGGCTTCTATCACCCCGACATGCGGCTCAACTGGGAGCGCCTGCACCTCGTGGTCTGGCCGACCGGTGGTGACCCGGTGTTCATCGTGCCTGAGGTGCGGGCTCAGGGCTGGAATGGGGAGAGCAGTCCGTCATTCGCCCCTGAGGAGACGCGGCCCTTCGTCACCGACGTTCGCGGCTACTACGGCGAGCGTTTCGAGATGGTGCGGCTCGTGGCGAGCGTGCTTGCGGAACACGGGATCACACGCGGTCTGATCGGGATCGAGGACAGAACGCTCCCGGTGAAGGTGCTGCAGGAGATGAAGCGCATCCATCCGGGTCTGCGGTTCGCGGATGCCTGGCCGCTGATGAACACGATGCGGCAGGTGAAGACCCCGGATGAAGTCTCGGTCCTGACCTACGCGAACGTGGTGACTGCTCGGACGCTCGAAGAGGTCCTCGCAAGCGCGATCCCAGGCAGGTCCGAGCTCGACGTCGCCGCGGACATCGCTCAGCACCTGTTCGCAGCCGGGGCCCAGGAGATCTCCCATTCCGTGCTGGGCGGCGGCAGCCGCGGTGGCGGTTGGCACCCGTGGCCCACTCCCAACCGCCTCGAGGACGGGATGCTCATTCGAGCGGACTGGGGCATCCGCCTCGACGGCTACACCTCCGACATCGCGCGGACTGCCTGCGTCGGTACTGCCAGCCCACGTCAGCGCGACACGTACTCCCGCATCGCCGAGGTGCATCACTGCGTCGTCGAGGCGGCCCGGCCCGGCGTTGTTCCAGCCGAGCTCCTGGCTCTCGCGAGGAAGGGCTATGAACGGCTGGGGCTCGAGTACCGATGGGGCATGGTCGGGCACGGCATCGGGCGCGTCATCCACGAGGAGCCGCAGCTGTCCGAGGAGTACGACACGCCCATCATCGAAGGCATGACCCTCGAGATCGAACTCGGATGGGTCGACCCCGCGGAGGGCTATCACATCGAAGACCTAGTGCATGTCGGTCGCGACGCGAACGTGAACCTCACGGTTCCGGACGGCGGCCACCGGCTCATCGAGTCGAACGCACCGTGATGAGCCTGCTGCGGGCATCGTGACGCGGGACGAGACACCGGCGGGTTCTTGTCCTTTCGTACCGAGGTCCCTGTCGCTTCGCTCGGGACGATGAACGACATGACGCCGCCGCGTGCCTTGCGTATCGATGACCTGCGTGCCCTCCCTGTCCTCTCCGACCCACAGCTGTCGCCGGATGGCAGGCTCGCGGCGTACGTCGTGACGACGGTCGACGTCGACAACGACACCAACGCCTCCGCGATCTGGTGGGTGCCGACCGACGGCAGCGCCCCGCCGCGTCAGGTCACGGCAGGCCCGCTGGACGTGTCGCCCCGGTGGTCGCCCGATGGGCGGCGGATGGCCTTCGTCGCGACGCGGGGCGAGCAGTCCGCTCAGCTGTTCGTGCTGCCGGTGGATGGGGGCGAGGCCCATCAGCTGGGTGAGCTGAGTGGCGGGGTAAGTGACCCCCAGTGGTCCCCCGATGGCCGGCACATCGCGCTGACCGCGCTGACGCGGCTGTCCGAGCCGGCGAGCCAGCCGCACGCACCTTCCGTACTGGACCGCCTGGAGTACAAGGAGGACGGTGCTGGTCTGACGGGAGACCGCCGCTCGCACGTGTTCGTGCTCGACGTCGCGTCTGGCGAGACCACTCAGGTGACGGCAGGCGACTTCTCGGTCAGCGGAGTCCGGTGGTCGCCAGACGCCAACACATTGGCCTATGCCGCCGCGGTGGGCGTGGACCGAGACTTGGCGACGACGTCCGCGGTCTTCCTTGTGCCAGCGACAGGCGGGGAACCTGCTGCCGTCACGCCCCTGACGTCAAGGCTCGGGGCGCCTACCTGGTTCCCGGACGGTCAACAGCTCCTGGTCTGCGGCCAGGAGCGCCTCAAGTCCGGCCACCAGAGCCTGTACGTCGTGCCGCGGATCGGAGGGATCCCGAAGCCCGTGGCCGAGATCGACCGGAACGTGATGCTGGGTACCCCCGGGTACCCAGGTGGTCAGCCTGTCGTGCTGGCCGATGGGCGGGTTCTCATGATGGTGCGGGACGCTGGCTGCACGCACTTGTACGGCGCAGGACCTGACACGGCACCAGCTTGCCTCGTCGGCGGGACCGAGCGCAGCCTGTCCGGGCTGTCCGTGGCTGCGGGCGTGATCGCCTACCTGGTCTCGGACTGCGAGACGAACGGGGAGCTGTGCGTGGCGGCTCTGGACGGCACCGGTGAGCGCCGGCTCACACGGCACTTCGCCGACGCGCTTCCGGGTGTTGCACTCCCCGAGCCGCAACCTCGTGAGTTCCTTCTGGTCGACGGCACGACGATCCACGGGTGGGTGCTGCGGGCGCCCGAAACTGCAGGCGCCTCACCACTGTTGCTGGACGTCCATGGTGGTCCGCACGGCGCCTGGGGACCGGCGTTCGACGGAACGCACCTGTACCACCAGGAGCTGGTGAACCGTGGTTGGACGGTGCTTCTCCTGAACCCGCGCGGAAGCGACGGCTACGGCGAGGAGTTCTACGCGACCGTCTCCGGCAGCTGGGGTCTCCTCGACGAGGGGGACTTCCTGACACCGGTCGACGCCTTGATCGACGAAGGCCTCGTCGATGCGCGCAAGGTGGTCGTGACCGGCTACAGCTACGGCGGTTACATGAGCTGTTGGCTGTCCGCACGGCATCCCGAGCGCTGGGCCGCCGCCATCCCTGGGGGTGTCGCCACGGACCTCGCCACGATGGCAGGAACCGCCGACATCTCGGGCTACTTGGTCTCCGTGGAGTTCGGCGGCGTCCCCTGGGAGATCCCCGAGCAGCTGCGGGCCAGCTCCCCGCTCAGCTACGTCCAGAAGGTGACGACTCCCACCTTGCTGTTGCAAGCCCAGCAGGACGAACGGTGCCCGGTGAGCCAGGCAGAGCTGTGGTTTGCAGCGCTTCGCATGCGGCAGGTCCCGGTCACGCTGGTCCTCTACCCCGAAGCCGACCACCAGTTCATCCTCAACGGCCGACCCTCGCATCGGCAGGACTGGTGCACCCGAATCGTCGAGTTCGCCGTGCAGCACGCCGGCTGACGTCCCTGTCGATCCTTTGGCCCGATCGTCCGAGGACCGTGCTTCTGCGCCCTCACCGGTGCGCGGTCAACAGCTCCTGTCAGCCGCCCGTCCGGCGGCAGCGTCTGGCCCCGGACCCTGGCTGGCTTTCGGACGCATGCGACGAAGGTCCGCGACCCCGTGACGCGGTCAGCCGCGTGACCGTGCAGTGGCTTTCCGCCGATGGCGGGAAATCAGCAAGGCGTGGCTCGTCGACAGCGACAGCGTCGCGGCCAGGAACGCCACGACGATGCCGCCGCCGCTCAAGGTCAGGCTTACGACCGTGGTGAAGACAGCAAAGCTAGGGAGGCCGCGGAGCAACGAATCGGCAAGGCCGCGCATCTCTCTCGTGCCGGCGGTCCCGTGCGTGAACGCCGCCAGCACCGACGCGATGACTGGAAACGTGCTCACCAGCCCGCTCAGGGTCGGGCCGATTCGTGCCGCCGCCGCGGTCAGCACGAGCACGAGCACCGTGCCTGCCATCATGCGGAGCAGGGTGTGCTGGACCGGACTGGTTGGCGTCGTGCATCGCGGGTGATTGGGCAGAAGCGCCAGGAGCGCCCGGCCCGCCCGTGCGGCCGCGACCGCGCCGATGAATCCCAGGACAGGCGGCATCGACAGCGGGTGAACGAGCAGAGTCACAGCGGCGAAGGCCGACCAGCCCCCGGCCAGGGCAACCCACCATGGCAGGCCGGCAGCTGCCACTGCTGTGTAGGTCGTGAGGAAGGCCGCCAGGGATACGGTGCCGAGGGTCGCCGCTCGCGCTGCTTGGCTGGCGAACGCGGGACCTTGCTCGAGCGCCATCACGAGAAGGATCGGCCCGGCTACGACCGGCAGGGAGCCGAGCCAGCCGCCTGCTGACGAACCTCGGCGGTCGGCCACGACCGTCACGAGCGCGATCACCCCCGGGACCAGGGTGATCTCCAGCAGCAGCAAGCGAATCGTCAGGATCCACCAGCGGCGCGGCCAGCGACGAGCAGTTGCTCCACGTCACGCTCGAGCCGTCGACGCCGCAGAGTCCGCAGGTGGCAAGACATCATGCCTGGAGTCGCGGTCTTGGCGAGAAGTCATGACCGCGCCCGTGAGCGCGGGGTCCGCGCCGTCGGCGACCGCCATGAAACAGGCGCGCACCATGCTGAGGCCGCAGGGGCCAGCTATGCGCCGCAGCCTCATGAGACTGCATGCAGCAGAGCCTGCTCCGCTGACGAGCGCGTCCACGCGCGACGCTCAGGATGGGCCATCAGGTACTCGAAGGCCGCCAGGAGCATCGCCGGCAGTGTCTCCGCAGGAGGCTGAATGCCAGCCGCCTGCGCCGCGCGGGTATCGAGCAGGTAATTCTCCCCAGGGAAGGGGAAGACTGCGTTGTCCCTGTCGAACGAACCCTCTGCACGCGGCACGGACCGTACCCGGGCCGGCTTCCCGACGATCTCCGCACACAGGTCCACGAACCCGTGTGCGGACGCGACGGCGGAGGGCTCCGCCACGTTGAACACACGCAGGCCACCGTCAGCGAAGCTCTCGAGCGCGTTGACCGCAAGGATCGCGACCTGCCGGGCACTGACGAAATGCGACACGCTGCGGCCGTCACCCGGGACGAAGATCTCGGCATCGTCCACCAACCGGTTCAGAACCCACTCTTCGCGGTCCGCGTAGTTGCCCGGGGCGAGCACGTACGGCGGACGGAGCAACGTCGTCGCCTGGTCACTGTCGGCTCGACGTTCTCGGATGGTCACCTCCGCCTGAAGCTTGTCGTGGGCGTACGTTCCCCAGAGGGACCAGGGTCCGGTGGGAGTGGCGTGCTCTGACCAGGGCAGCAGCGGGTCCGGCCGGTAGACCGCCCCCGTGGAGCAGTGAACGTAGCGGGGCACCTCCGGGGCAACGTCGAGGAGAAGCTCTGTCTGTCGGGCGGTGAAGGCAGAGAAGTCGACGATCCCCTCGGGTCGTTCAGACGCTATCTGGACGAGCTCCGCGGCCACGTCTCGATCCCCCCTGATCGCGCGGACTCCAGCCGGCAAGGAACCAGGCGTCCGTCCGCGGTTGAACACGATGACCTCGTGGTCGCGATGGACGAGCTCGGCGACGGTGTGCAGACCCAACATCCTGGTCCCACCCATGACGAGGACCTTCATGCCTCTCCCTTCGATGTTGGTGCTGGATCGGAGCGCAGCTCCCGCCTTGCCGGCTCAGGGGGCCGAGCCGGCAAGGCGGGAGGCGGTCAGCGGCCGAACTGCTTCGCGCTCGGAGTCCGAAGCAGGACAGCCGCCGCCGCATACAGCGACGTCTGCCGTGGCGCTCGAGTCGAGACGCCGAGAGCGAGAGGACTGGGCGGTAGCCCGAGCCCTCTCGCCGGCTCGGACCGCTAGTCCTGCGTCATCCGGATCGACCACGTGAACTGGGCGATGCTGAAGATCGCCCCATGGCCCCACTGGATGGAAGGAGTCGACCAGAACGGTACGACGTCCAACGCCTTGATCAACTCGGTCTCGGCCTTGTTCCACAACGGGCACCCGTCCTTGCCGACCTTGGTGGCGGCTTCCTTCACCAGGGCGTCGTAGCGCTCGTTGTGCACGTCGCCGAGGTTGTTGCCACCTGCCGTCGGAGGCTTGCCCGTGTACGAGGCCACCATCTGGCTGGGGTTGGGGAACGCCCACGACTGCACGAGGACGTCGAAGCTCCCGGTGCTCTGGGCCTGACCGAACGCGGGTCCCGCAGCTCCTCGGGCTGCCAGCGCGATGCCTGCCGCCTTCAGCTGCTTGGTCATCAGCTCACCGGCGGTCGTGAAGGGCTGGAACCCGCTGAAGACCGGCATCGACAGCGTCAGGCGCTTGCCATTCTTCGTGCGAATGCCGTCGGGCCCTGCCACCCAGCCGGCCTCCTCGAGCGTGGCCTGAGCAGCTTTCACGTCGTAGCTGGGGATGTTGCCGTCGACCGTGTTGCCCGGGCAGACGTTGGGCACGAAGTACTCGTTGATCTGCCGCGTCGGCTGTCCGTGGCCGTCACCGATGACCTTTCCCACCTCGGGCAGGTTCAGGGCTTGGACGACAGCCTTGCGGACCGCCGGGTCGGCGGTGGGATGCCCCGGTGCTTCGTTGAACATGAGCACCCCGGTGGGCAGGAGCTGCTCGACCTTGAACAGTCCGCTCAGCCGGGGAGTGTCGCGTGCGTTCAGGGCCACCGCGTAGTTGATGTCACCTGCCAGAAGCAGGTTGGCGGTTGTGGTCGGGTTGGCCACGACGCGAACAACGATCTTGTCCGGCAGACCCGCCTGGTTGTTCTTCCAGTCGCCGGGACCCCAGGCGTAGTCGGTGCGTCGAACGAGGGTGTACTGGGTGCCCGGCTGGACGTCGGTCACCTTGTACAGGCCCGTACCGAGCGTGCCCTGGGCCAGGAGCTTCCGGTTGTTCATGCCGTTCTTGCACACGATGGGGAGGCTTCCGACGTCCTGCAGCAAGAAGGGGTCCTCAGCACCGCTCGTGAACGAGACCGTGCGAGCGTCGTCATCGGCCGTAGCCTTGGAACCGACCTTGACGAACTGTCCGGCCAGCACGGACTTGTTTGCGGGATCGGCCACGTAGTTCAGATTGGCGGCGACATCACTCGCCAGCAGTGGGCTGCCGTCGGAGCAGGTGATGCCGCTGCGCAGAGTGAACTGAGCGGTAGTCGCTGTGTTCTCCCACTTCTCGGCCAGCAGCGCGGAGGGGTTGCCGGAGCCGTCCACGCTGACCAGTGAGTCGTAGGCCAGCGCCGTGGGGTAGACCCAGTTGCCCGCGAACGCGTTGTTGACCGACGGGTCCAGGTTTCCGGGATCGGAGTTGATGGCTGCGACGAACGTCTTGCCGTTGACGAACTTGTGCTGGGAGCTCGGCGTCGACGAGGACGATCCTCCGCTCGTCCCGCTGCACGAAACTAAGCCGACGGTAGCCACGACGCTTGCCGCGGCGACTACCCAGACAGACTTCATGCTCTCCTCCTGATGGGTGATTCCACGAGCGCGATGGTTCAGCCGCTCGCTGCGGACGTCTTGGGGTGAGGAGACAAGGCGGAACGGCTTCGTGGTCCGCGTGGACATTGGCCTGCTCGTTGATGCCCAGGAACGACCGAGGACGGCCGTCGAGATCACGCCTTCAGGCACCAGGACGCGCTGACGCGGGTCTGTGCCAGGCCCAACCGACGCGTCAGTGAGACGTCACATCCGATCGAGGCGCAAAGTGACAGGCCGCCTGATGTAGGCGCAGCGCAGCGACGGCCTGAGGGTCGCTGTTGCCGCAGATGTCGCGGTCAGGCAGCGCGAGCGGGCCGTTGGGGCAACGCGGGTGGAAGTGGCACCCGGCTGGCGGTGCGTGTGGGTCCGCGGGCTCGGCAGCGGCCAGCAGCTCAGCGACAGGGCCGGCCGGTGCCGAGGCAAGGAGGTTGCCTTCACGGCTGGGTATCGCACGGATCAACTGCTGGGTGTAGGGGTGCTGCGGATCTGAGAGCACCTGTTCCGTGGGACCGGCTTCGACGATCCGGCCCAGGTACATCACCGCGATCATGTCGCTGACATAGCGGACGACAGCGAGATTGTGGGAGATGAACATCATGCTGAGCTGCAGCTCCCGCTGCAGCTCCCGCACGAGGTTGAGCACCGTGCCTTGGACGGAGACGTCGAGGGCGGAGGTGATCTCGTCGGCGACGATGACGGCTGGCTTGCCGGCAAGCGCGCGCGCAAGGGCGACACGCTGGCGCTGACCGCCAGACAGCTCGGATGGCATCGAGGCAGCACAGTGCGGGTCGAGGTTCACCAACGACAGGAGCCGCGCTGTCTCTGCATCGGCGGCCACGCGGTTGCGCCGCTGCTGGCGTGCCATCGCCTCACGGATGCTCGACCCGATCGTCATCCTGGGGTCGAGGGAGGCATAGGGGTCCTGAAAAACCATCTGGATCGCCGTGCTCCGGCGCGCGCTTGGCCGCGGGATCGGCCTCCCGTCAAGCAGAATCCTGCCGCCGCTCAGCGGCGCCAGGCCAACGGCGGCGCGCGCCAAGCTGCTCTTCCCGGATCCAGACTCACCGACGAGCCCCACCACCTTGCCCGCCGGCACGAGCAGGCTCACACGGTCGACGGCGACCATGGAGCGACGGCCGGTGCCGTAGCGAACCGTCACCTCCTCGAAGGACAGCGCGGTCATCGGACTCCCTGGGGATGCCAGCACGCGACACGGTGCCTGGCGGAGACTGGGTGCAAGGCGGGATCGTCGACCTTGCACCGCGGGCTGGCGACCGGGCAGCGATCGGCGAAGGAGCAACCCGCGGGGACCTCCGATGGGGCTGGGGGTCGGCCTGGGATCACGCTGAGCTTTCGGCTTCGGTCGACATTCATGTCGGGCACAGCCGTGAGCAGCGCAAGCGTGTACGGATGTTGAGCTTGGTCGTACAGATCGACTGCCGGTAGCTCCTCGACGATTCGTCCGGCGTACATGACGAGCACGCGGTCGCACACCTGCTGCACCAGTGTGATGTCGTGGGAGATCAGCAACAGTGCGGCACTGCTCTCCGAGCGAACGCGACTCAGCAGCTGCAACACCTGCAGCTGCACCGTAACGTCCAGTGCCGTGGTTGGTTCGTCGGCCACGATCAGGCGTGGACTTCCCATCAGGCCCATAGCGATCATGGCCCGCTGACGCATCCCTCCCGAGAACTCGTGTGGGTACTGCTCGGCACGTCTGCGCGCGTTGGGCACGCGGACGGCAGCCAGTCGATCTACGGCCTTCTCCATCGATGGCTTGCGTCCGAGGCCTTCGTGCTCTCGGGAGACCTCAGCCAGCTGTCTGCCGATTCGCTGGACGGGGTTGAACGACGTCATCGGGTCCTGGAAGACCATCGCCAGCCTGGTGCCCAGCAGTCGTCGCCTGTTGCGGTCTCGGCCCCCAAGCAGCGACCTGCCGTCGAACTCCAATCGATCAGCTGTCACGCGCGCCGGGAGTGCAATCAGGTCTGTCACGGCCAGCGCGGTAAGGCTCTTGCCTGAACCGGACTCGCCCACGAGGCCGACGGCCTCGCTGGCCGCGACGTCGAGGTCGACGCCGCGCACGGGACTGATCCAGCCGCGCGGCCCCGGCACTGAGACGCGGAGGTTGCGCGCGCTGAGCACCCATGGCTCGCTGGCGGCACCCGTGGGCTCGCTCGCCGGCATTTGCGTGGGCAGTTCGTCGACCGCCCGAGGCGTGCGCACGCCAATAGCCTGAGCGGCTGCCTCCCCGAACAAGTTGAAGGCTAGACCGGCGATCACGATGGTGAATGCCGGCCCGAGCGCGCCGAGGGGGTTCTGGTAGATGCCGGTGAGCCCACCGTTCAGCAGGCGCCCCCAGTCGTACATGGGAGGCTGGATGCCGAGCCCAAGAAACGAGAGCGCGGCGAAGGCCAGCAGGGTGTTCCCGGCTCCGACGGTGGCGTTGATGACGAGCGGCTCTGCCACGTTGGGCAGGATGTGCCGCAGGAGCAGCCGTACTCGACCGACTCCCGCAGCCCGAGCGGCCGCAACGAAGTCGCGGCCCGCGATGGATGCAGCGAGAGTCTGCATGAGGCGGGCGTAGAAGGGTGCGCTCGCCAGGCCCAGGGCCAGTACCGCGCCTCGTTCTCCGACTCCGAAGATGACTGCGAAGAAGAGAATGAGAAGCAGCGCTGGAAAGGCGACAGCGATGTTCACAGCGGCGGTGAGTAGTCGGCCGGCTCGCGAGCCGAGCACCGAGGGGAGTGCTCCGAACGCCACGCCGACCGCGAGACCGATCCCGGTTGCAAGGAGCGCCAACTCGAGTGAGAGCCGGGTCGCAACCAGGATGCGCCACAGGATGTCTCGCCCGAGCTCGTCCGTGCCAAGAGGATGGTGGTACGACGCCGATTGCAGCAGAGCACCTGTGTCAATGGCTGATGCCTTGCCGCCCCAGAGGACCGGTGCCATCACGGCGACGACTACGAGCACACCCAGCAAGGCTGCAGAGGCCGCCCCCACCGGGGTGCCGAGGATGACCAGCCACTGCGAGCGACGACGAGGGGTGGGCATTCAGCTGCTCCGAATGGTCGACCGCGGATCAAGGATGGCGAGCAGCAGGTCCACAACCAGGTTCACCAGAAGGATCATGGCGCCGTAGACCACGATCAGCGCCTGAACCACGGGGTAGTCGTTCTGCTGGATGGACGAGACGATGATGGTCCCGAGTCCCGGCCAGACGAACACGTTCTCGATGAGCACAGTCCCCGCGAGCAGACCGGTGAGAAGGAGACCACCAAAAGTCAGTGTCGCGGTAAGTGCATTGGGCAGCGCGTGCCTGAAGTAGACGGTCCGCGCGCGCAGCCTTTTCGCCCGTGCGGTACGGATGTAGTCCTGGTTCAGCACCGACAACGTCTCGACGCGCACGATCCGAGTGAGCACGGCTGTCGCTCCTGCCGTGAGCGAGAGGACTGGAAGAACGTAGGAGGACCAGTCGCTTTTGCCAGCGATGGGCAGCCAGTGCAGCTTGACTGCGAACAGGTAGACCAGCCCGACCGCCAACAGGAAGTCGGGGATGACCGCGACCAGCACGGTTGCTGAGGTGAAGCCGAGTTGCGCACCGCCATGTCGTCCGCCCTGCGTGAAGGCGGCCATGCCCACACCGACCGGCACTGCCACCAGGACGATCAGCGCGAACGACAGCAACGCGATCTCTGCAGTCGCCGGCAGCCGCTGCGTGATGATCTGCGACACCGGGAGCGACGAGACGATTGACGTCCCGAAGTCTCCGGACAAGAGATCCCGCAAGTGGTGGACGTACTGCACCGGGAGGGGATCGTCGAGCCCGAGCGAATGCCGTTGGGCCTGCACGAGCTCCTGCGAGGCGTACTTACCCAACGCGGCGCGCACAGGGTCGCCGGGGATCAGATGGATCATGAAGAAGGAGGCGGTGACCAGCACCCACATGGACACGACGAGCCGGCCAAGCCGTCGGACCGCGAAGCTGAACCACGGACTCCTTGCCGGCGGCGCTCCTCCTCGGGGTCTTCGCAGGGCCACACCCGTTCCTCGGATCAGGTCCACGACCGTTGCCGCCTCCTTTCCGAGCGCCAGCTCGGATGCCAGTCCATTCCTCCATCTCGCGGGCCACACAGGCAGGTCTGCGACGACGAGATCGGGCCGTTTCCTTGTCCCCGAGTCCAAGCGGCGGCGCAGTCGGCTCGCTGAGCGATTCGCGGCGTGATCAGGTTCGCCTTGACCTCGCTGAGCCGATCATCTGTCGACCCCCCGACGTCACCTTCGGGACGGCGGGACATGCGTAACGCGGCTGAAGGCCCCGGGCCGACCCAGCCCACCGTCGTGCTGCCGCACGACGGAGTGGATCGCCATCCTCAAGCCCGCAGCTGTGACGCTCGGCGGCAACATGACGGATCACGCTTGCGCGGCCGCGCCCTTCAGACCTGTCGCCCGCCGCGTCATTCGCCCACCCGAGTGCACAGCGCCATAGCCGTCCGGCCCCCGGTCGAAGAACCGGAAGGCGACGTGGGAGCCGGTGCGGGGGTCGGTCTGCAGGGTGATCAGCGTGCGTTCATCGAGCACGACGAGCTCGCGGCTCTCGGGTTCGGGGAACTTCCCCGCGGCCTCTCCGGTGTGCGCGGCGTGCACGAAGAGACGCCCCCCGTCGTCCTCGCGGAACTCCATCCGCAGCCCGTATCGCTCGAAAGGCCCGAGGAAGGCGGCGACATCCTTTGAGGACGGCGACAACGGCAGCTTCGCGGGCGTCTTCAAGCTCACGCCAGCAAGCTCGGCCAGAACGGGCGGGACGAGGGCGGCGAACAAGGCTCCGCCACCACCGCCATTGACCAGCAAGGTGACCGCTACATCGCGTTCCGGTACCACCCGCAAGAAGGCCTGTTGGCCCACAGTCGAACCGTCGTGCCCGATGACCTGCGGTGTGCCTGCGTTGTACACGACCCAGCCCAGGCCCCAGCTGTCGGCGAGGGGATAAGGGACGTCGAGGCTGACCTGTCGCACGAACATGCGCTGAGCGCTGGCTTCGCTGAGCACCTGCGTGCCGCCTTCGGTTCGCCCGTGCTGCGTGAGCATCCGCGCGAAGGCGAGCAACTCCACTGCCGGCGCCACGATCCCGCCCGCAGGAGCCATCGCACGCGTGAAGAGCCACTCCGGCGCGACGCGGAGGAGTCCGTGCGTCACGACATGCCCCACGGCCGTCCGTCGCAGGAGAGCCTCTTCCGGAAGCGTGATGGTGTCGGTTGCCCCGATCCGGTCGAGCAAGTGCTGTCGCAACGCGCCGTCCCAACTCATGCCGCGCAGCTGCTCGATGACTCGGCCCAGCACCACGTAGCCGGCGTTGCAGTAGGAGAACACACCCGGCGGCCCCGCCGGCGCCAGCTGGCTGAGCGCTCTGACGTACCGCCGCAGACATCCGTCGCCGCGGCCGAAGTCGTCGAAGACGTCGCCCTCGATGCCACTGGTGTGCGTGAGTAGCTGCTCGACCGTGATCGCAGCCAGCGGGGACCCAGGCATCGAGGAGATCTCCGGCAGCACGTCAGCGACAGTCGTCTGCAGGGTCAACAGACCTTCGTCGATGAGCTGCATCACGAGCGCGGCCGTGTAGACCTTCGAGATCGACCCGAGCTGAAACAGGGTGCTGGTGGTGACCTCCACTCCCGTCCGTTGGTTGGTCACGCCAGTGGCTGCCTCGACCACGGTCTCGCCCTGCTGCACGGCCACGACCGCGCCAACGACGCGATGCTCCAGGGCCAGCTCGGCAAGCCGCACGCCAAGTGCGACTCGAAAGGCTTGGGTGGTGGCAGACTCAGCTCTGGACGTCACCCGCCGGAGGCTAGGCATCCACGCCTCGACAGTCGCCGTATCAGTCGACGAGGCTCACTCGCCCGTTGGTTGCTCTGGACAGGCCGGCGCGCGCGAGGGAGCCTGGCCGCCCGCCATTCTCGGTCAGGTAAGACAAGCCGGGCGGCCAGCGGTGAACGGGGCGACGACTGACCGCTCCCCCGTCCTCCCTTGGGGCGGCAGGAGGTCACTGATCCCCACGCGCGCCAGGCGGACTCACCCACGGCATCTTGACGGCGCCTCCTCACCGGGACGAGACCCAGCAGCGCTGGGAGTCCCTGCTGGCTGAGGCCAGGTCTGCGCCGAGACCGGCCACCGATCTCATGCTTCGGGCGTACAACGAGGGCGTCGCAAGGGGCGCAGGAGCCGAAGCCCAGAAGTGGCCTGACGCCGAAGCCCCAGCACGTGGCACAGCTGTGCGCCGCCGCAGAGGCGCGCGCCCAACTGAACCCGCGCGAAGCAACGAGCCCCGGCCAGACGGCCGAGGCTCGTTGCTTCTGCAGTGAGCATCTGCGATGCCGAGAAGATCGTGTCCTGGTGACAGGGCATGCGGCTCGGTCCAGCGATGTCCGAAGACGCGATCCCGCTACACCGGAGGATGCGGGTCGTACTGAATGCCACGTCGCACGTCTCTGGCACGCTCGACACTGGCAAGGCGAGCGACGAGGTGCAGTGCCATGTCGATGCCGGCGGAGATGCCGGCGGAGGTGATGAGGTCGCCGTCGTCCACGAAGCGTGCGACGGAGTCGATGGCGACACTTGGGTCGAGCGCCGCGAGCTCGTCGACGGCTCCCCAGTGCGTGGTGGCCGGGCGATCGGCCAGCAGCCCGGCGGCGGCGTAGACCAACGACCCCGTGCACACACTCGTCATCAACGGGACCGATGAGCGCAGGTCACGGATGTACTCCAGGTGCTCCCCGTCCCGGGTCAACGGACGAGTCCCCCTGCCGCCTGGGTGGAGGAACACGTCGAGCTTGGGCGCGTCGGCCAAGGCGTGATGTGTGCCGAAGGAGAGTCCCTTCGCCCCGATCACCGGTTCGCCGTCGAGCGAGATCGTGCACGTCGACCAACCATCGTCTGGGTAGGTCAGGGTCCAGTAGGACAGGACCTCGTAAGGTCCGACCGCGTCAAGCTCCTCGACGTCAGGGAAGAGAAAGATGCCGATGTGACGTGTGGGTGAAGTCATATGCCAGCGTCGATCCAGCGCCAACGAGATGGGTCGTCACGCACGACAAGAATGCGAACCATTGTCGTCCCCGTGGTACAGGCACATCCACCCTGCTGATGATCAGTCCGATGCTGCCAACCTGCAGGTGGTGTTAGCAAGGACCTGAATGCCTTGTGCGCACGCTTCCGGGCTGGAGTACTCGCGGGGGCTGTGACTGACGCCGTCGTACTCCCCGGGCACGAAGATCATGCCGGTGGGGCACAGGCTTGCAAGTTCCTGCGCGTCGTGTCCGGCTCCGGACAGCAGATGGTCGTAGCGCAGGTCCATGTCCTTGACGACCTGGCAGATCGTCTCCTGCACACCTGCGTCGAAGCTGACCTGACCCGTCTTGGCCATGAATCGTGTCCGGATCTGCAGGCCGGGCTGCCGCTCGCCGAGCTCCACGAGGAAGCGTTGCACCTCCAGCTCAGCCAGTGACATGAGCTCGTCGTCAGGATTGCGCAGGTCCACCGTGAGCGAGGCCGAGCCGGGAACGATGTTCACCGCCCCGGGCGCCAGCTCGAGCTGACCGACGGTGGCCCGCAGCGACCCGAACGTGCCGGAGTCGACCATGGCGCGCAGGTGCGTGACGAGGCGCGCGGCGGCAAGGCCTGCGTCGAGCCGGAACTCGATGGGGGTGGCGCCAGCATGCGCCTGCCTTCCGTTGATCGTGACCTCTTGCCATGAGATGCCCTGCGTCCCCGTCACGACACCGATGTCGAGGCCTTGGCTGCCGAGCACCGGGCCTTGTTCGATGTGGCACTCGAGGTAGGCGAACGGCGCCGGCAGCAGGTGAGGGCCTGATCCGGCAAAGCCGGTTCGGGCGAGTTCGGAACCCAGTTGCACGCCCGCCCGGTCGCTCAGCGACAGTGCCTGCGCAAGCGGGACCCGCCCGACCGCGACGGCGCTGCCGAGCATGTCGGTTCCGAAGCGCACGCCCTCCTCTTCTGTGAAGCAGGCGACCTCGAGTGGTCGACGTGTCTCCTGGCCGCTGTCGTTGAGCGCGCGCATCACCTCGAGGGCGCCAAGGACGCCCAGCGGCCCATCGAAGGCTCCGGCTGTCGGCACACTGTCCAGGTGCGAGCCCAGCATCACCGGGCGCGCCTGAGCCTCAGTTCCCTCGCGGCGGCCGAAGATGTTGCCGATGGGGTCGATGCGGACGGTCAGACCGGCCTCCTCCAGCCAGGAGATCAGCAACCGTCGGGCGCTCACGTCGGCGTCGGTCATCGTGAGTCGGTTGACGCCGGTGAGTCCTGTCGCCTCATCGTGATAGGCGCCGAGCTGGGCCATCTCCTGGAGAGAAGCCCAGAGCCGCTGGCTGTTGATGGCGGGACCGTCGGCGTGAACGTTCGTCATGATGGGGCTCCTCTGTTCAACGACGGCTGACGAGGCCTTCGGTGGCTGGCGGGTCATGTCAGCTCGGGGACGTGAGGGTCGGGCGAGCCAACGATGCGGGCGTAGGCACGCGGGTCGGTGGCCCCTTCGGTCGAGATCACGAGGACGTGGTCGTCCCGGCCGAGCCCCAGTTGGCTCGCAAACCCGAGCAGCCCGGCAAGGCCGGCAGCCCCGCTCTCACCCGAGACGATGCCGTCGGCGGCGAGAAGGCGCATCGCGTGTTCCGCCTCGTGGTCCTCGACAGCAACGAAGTCGTCGATGCCACCGGTG
This sequence comes from Actinomycetota bacterium, assembly GCA_046723735.1. Taxonomy (GTDB): domain Bacteria; phylum Actinomycetota; class Actinomycetes; order Mycobacteriales; family SCTD01; genus RYN-111. The sequence goes on from JBKOVB010000051.1 coordinate 17,928, forward strand.
ACATCGCGCCAGGCGACCGGTGACGGTGTTCCGCAGTTCAGGCCCGCCATGATCGAGGTCTGCTTACCCGGCAGCTGAATCGGCCGGCCTTCCTCCACACTGGAGATCACGCAGTCGGCCTGTGCCGGTTCGACGCCAACGACGCGCGCGCTCCCGCTGCGAAACGCGCGGGCGATCGAAGCCGCGAACGCACCCACCCCGATCTGGACCGCGGCCACGGTGAAAGGCGGCATCCCCTGGGACGCTCGCTGGGTTTCGACCTCCGCCGTCAAGGTCGAGTACCCGTCGATGACCCATCCCGGGATCGCCTGATAGCCCGGCCACGAGGTGTCTGAGATGACGAGGTGCCGATCGTCCGCGAGCCGCGCGCTCGCGGAGACTGCGTCGTCATAGCCACCCGGGACGATCGTGACGGTCGCACCCTCGGAGCGCAGAGCCTCGATCCGGGCCTCAACCATGTCTTCTGGAACCAGGATGTGCGCGGACAGGTTCAAGAGCCTGGCCATTCGGGCCACAGCCCGACCGTGGTTGCCGTCCGTGGCGGCGACCAGGGTCAGTCGTGAGTCGTCGAGGTGCCGCCGCAACGCGTCCATTGTCGGCGTCTGCACCAGCGGGGCCCCGACCTGCGCGCACAACGCACGATGGGTCGCCCACGAGGCTCCAAGGATCTTGAACGACGGCATGCCGAAACGACTGGACTCGTCCTTCACCGCTAGGGAGGCGACGCCAAGCTGCGCCGCAGCAGTCGGGGCCAGCCTCAGCGGCGTCGGTGCGTACCCGCTCCACGACTGGTGATACCTCAGCACCCCGTCGTCGGAGGTCCCAACAAGGGCCCGGTTCACCCCGATGTTGTGTACCAGGCGGCGATTCCCGGTCACGTGCCGCACCCAGCCAACAGAGTGGTCGCGACCGACGGGGGCGTGCACCTGGCTTCTGGACGTCGGCGTTCGACGGGCGATGTCACCCCGTGATGATCTCGGTCGCTCATGAGGGCGTCACCGTCCACGCCGACTGATCCGGCATCAGCTTTGGTTCGCACTGACACGTTGCCCCCGCATCCGCCCAGATGGGGCGGGCACGGCTGTGCCGATTGAACTAACGCCCGCTCGCGGGCTGTGGCCTGCGACATGGTCACTGCCGCCCCCACCTCGGACAGTTGGCCGTCGGTCGTCGGTCGTCGGCCTTCGGCCGACCGGTCGCTCGGCGGCCGTACGGAACGAGCTCAGGAGGACGCGTGCACGTCTACATATCCGTCGACATGGAGGGCATCGCCGGCGTGGCAACGGTGGACCAGGTTGCCCGTGGCGGCCATGGCTACCCGCGATCGCAGGCCTTGATGACGGCCGAAACAAATGCCGCGATCGCGGGTGCTTTCGATGGCGGCGCTACCGCGGTCACGGTCAACGACAGTCACGGCACGATGGACAACCTGCTTCAGGAGCAGCTCGACGAGCGAGCCACTCTGATCCTCGGATCACCGAAGGCTCAGTGCATGGCGCAAGGCATGGCACCCGAGCACGACGTGGCACTCTTCGTCGGGTATCACGCAGCCGCAGGAGAAGCGGGCGTCCTGTCCCACACCTTCTCGTCGGTCTTCAGTTCCTTTCGCCTGAACGGGTCGGTCGTTTCCGAGGCTGAGGTCAACGCGCTGTACGCAGCCACTCAAGGCGTGCCGGTGGGCATGGTGACGGGTGACGACGTCATCTGCAAGGTGGCCGGCCTCTGCTTTCCGGGAGCGGTTACCGTGCCCGTGAAGCGGGCTGAGGGGTGGACCGCGGCCTCGACCATGCACCCGGCGCAGGCCCGTGAGGCGATCCGGCGTGGGGCACGCGATGCCGTCACGGGCGTCAGTGCTCTGACGCCGGTGCGAGTGCCCGACCGGTTGGTCCTCGATATCGGCATGCACAGCCCAACGGCCGTCGAGGTCGCCGCTCTGGTCCCCGGCGCCGAGCAGACGAGTGCCTTCGGCGTTCGCCTCGAAGTGGCGACTCCGGCAGAGCTGCTGGGCATCGTCACCGTCTGGTCCGACCTGGCAGTGAGCCATCTCCTCAATCAAGTGGCGCAGCGGGGCCGATAGTCACCGTTCATCGCGCTCGTTCTGCCTGCGCATGGCTTGCTGAGGAGCCTTGGATGGCGACGTCCCTTCGCGGTTCTTAGCCGACGGCGCCCGGTGGGCGTGCCCCGACAAGCCGCGAAGGGACGCACGCCCGCCCGGGATGGACAGGTCGCCACTACCGCGGTCGACGCCGTAGCGCACGTCCTGTGTGGAGGAACTGGGCAGGACGTTCATCGTCATGTCCGAGGAAGATGTGCGGTTCCACACCCTGGCCGCCCGACACCATCCGCACGAAGTCTCCGTCCCCGACCGGCTTCAGCTCGTAGCGCTCACCCTGGTCACCCACGAACAGCGCGATGTTGCCGGGAATGCGCTCTGCCCACCAGCGGCCATCGCTGTCCACCGAGACGTCGAGCGAGAACAGGTTCGACTCGAACGTTCCTGTGAAGCGTTCGGGCGTCGGTACGGGATCGGCTGTCTCAGTCACGCGCGCGCCTGCGCTCACCGTCACGCCCGCAAGATCCTGCAGGACCTCCGCCAGCAGTGTCTGCGCCATGGCGTCCGCGTCACCGCCGTTGGTCAACAGGGCGACGGCAAGATCCTGATCAGGAACGACACGGAGGAAGGAGTACTGCCCCACGGTCGCTCCGCTGTGCCCGATGACCGGACTGCTGTCGCTGTGAACGAGCGCCCAGCCCAACCCACGCCCACGCATCGGCTGAAGGAGCGCGGAAGTATCGACATGACACTGCTGCATCAGGGCCACCGACTCGCGGGACAGCACCGCCTCCGACCCCTCCTCGGGGGAGGCCATGTGCACCTGGCTGAACCGTGCGAGGTCCGCAGCAGACATGCAGACAGTGGTTCCTGCAGGCGCCCCCGAGCGCATGAGGGACCAGGCGTCCACCGTCTTCGGCTTCTTGCCGGGAGCCGGCCGCAGGTGCCCCGCCGCAGCCCGCAGGAGGATCGCCTCATCCGCGCTGCAAGCGACTCGCTTGAGCCCGAGCGGACGGGCGATCCGCTCGTGGACGACCTGCTCGAACGTGCTGCGGCGAAGCAGCTCGATCAAACGCCCCAGCACGTTGTAGCCGGCGTTGCTGTACGAGAAGAGAACTCCGGGTGCGGAGAACTGGGCCGCAGCAGCCAGGGCAGGCATGAAACGCTCCAAGGCATCGTCACCCCGACCGGTGTCCACGAAGACGTCGCCCTCGAACCCCGCCGTATGCGTCAACAGGTGTCGCGGCGTGATCGAGCGACTCATCTCAGCGTCCGCAGTCCGGAAGCCCGGCAGGTGCGTGATCACCGGCACGTCGAGGTCGAGCAACCCCTCCTCGACCAGCTGCATGACCAGCGTGGCGGTGACGACTTTCGTCACCGACCCGATCTGAAAGACCGAGTCCGTCGTCGTACGAACACGGGTGTTTCTGTTCAGGACTCCGGTTGCCGCCTCTGTCATCTGGCCCTGGTGGAGAATCGCTACGGCGGCGCCAGGTACGTCGTGACAGGCTGCGAGCTCCGCAAGCCGATCCTGCAGCCAGTGAGCCAGCGATTCGTGTCGGCTCTGACCGACGGCTTCGATGTCCATCGCCCGAGGCTATGGAGCGAGTGAGCGGGTGAGTTCGTCGTCAGGAACGAAAACCAGGCCAGCCCGGGGCTCATTAGACGGACGCAGCCTCGCGCGCGGTGTCGGCGTTCCCCGGCGCCGCGCAAACAGTCCAGCCCCTTGTCTGGCCAACGGCAGTGGTGCTCGCTGCGGTGAGCCGTGTCTTCGTCCACGCCGCTAGAGCGGCCCCATGTTCTTGTTTCCGTGGGAAGACCGGCTCACGGGGCAGGCGGCAACAATCGCCACCATCACCTGTAGAGATGGAGACGCCATGGGCCGCCCGCACCGGGATTTCGCTGTTGCTACTGGTCGCGGAGCCACCGTGTCAGTTCGTGACTACCCGGCGGAGGGCCCTGCCGTCGTGCTGCTGCACGGCGCCGGACTGAACTTGGCGCTGTGGGAGCCCCTCGTCGGGCTGCTCGAAGGCGACTACCACGTCGTAGCGATCGACTTCCTCGGACACGGGGAGTCGACCCTGCCAGGGACCTACTCGCTGCACGCCGACCTCGCTGCTGTTGAAGCAGTCATCGAAACACTTGGCCTCGAACGGCCCGTGATCATCGGGCATTCCTACGGGGGCATCCTCGCCATCGAGTACGCCGCGACTCACCCGGAATGCCCCCTGGTCATGAACCTTGACGGTCTAGGCGGCCAGGGACGGCCTGACCACTACCCGGGAATCCCGCGGGAGGATGTGCAGACGTACTGGGACGGCCGGCTTGCGTTCATCGACGCCGTGTTGCCAGTCGACGATGGCGGTGACGAAGCATGGCGCGACCAGCAAGTTGCCGAGCTGCTCGCCCAGGAGCCCGACCTGATCGATGGCCCGGCCACGGCGTTGGTTGCTCGCAGCTTCCAGCCAGGAGCCGAGTCGGACTGGGAACGCCGACCGACCCGCCCGTTCATGCTCGCACTCCTGAACACGCTCTTCCAGCTGGACGTGTTCTCCGCCTACCACCGAGCACGATGCCCCGTCGTCGTCGTCGTCGCGACGAAAGCGAGGGCGGACGAGGCGGAGTTCGCAACGTTCCTGGACGCCTATCACGAGGGACTGCAGGCAGCCGTGTCAACCAACGAACTTGTGCGCCAAGAGACCGTCGACAGCGGGCATGCCATTCCCTTGGAGCAGCCAGGTTGGCTCGCGGACCTGATCCGTCAGGCGGTTGATCGACCTGCCGAGCCGACCTCCAGCTCGGCACGCGCCTAGCTCCGAGGCGAGGTGCTGCGCAGACCTGGCCTCGTCGTCACCTTCGACGTCGAGGCCGACCGATGAGGCTGCGACGACGCCCCTACGTGCACCGCACGACCGAGCGTTACGTGGTCGAGGTCCTTCTCGAAGGCGAGTGGCACGAGCGATCCCACACGCATCTCGAGCCCTTCGACTTCGCCTCAGCGACCGAGCAGGCCAAGGCGCTCGACGGCAAGCCCTTCCCGACGCGAGTCGTGCTGATCCGAACTACCCAGGTCGAGTGCCGCACGATCTGGGAGCACGAGGGGCCGCCCAAGCCACGGAAGAAGTCCTGAGGGCGCGCCTCCGCGACCCCTACATGAACGTGCTCACGGCACTCACCACGTCGTACTCGGGAGACACCACGCAGATCAGCCGCCAGCGGTCGAACGCTCCGCATGGGTGGCTGATACCAAAGCCCAGCACGTCACCGACCTCGACGTCGCTGCTGGTCGGTACCTTCACGAAGGCGTGCTGGTCGTTGACCGCGACGACCTCAAAGCCGTCCACGCCAGTGGAGCCCTCACGTCGCACATGCGAGCGGATCGCCACCGGCAACCGGTCATCGGTCGGGACATCGCGCCTGCCGAACCCGACGATCAGGAGGTCTGGTTCCGGACGAGACCACACGGAGGCCAGCAGCTCGAGCGCGGGCTGCAAACGCGGGCCGGACCCGACGCCGTCGCGGCCGTCAAAGGGGGATGTCACCTGATAGATCCCATGATCGTGGGTGACGTAGCACCCGCTTCGCAGCACCACGGTCACAGGGAAGGGGAACGTCGTGGGCCCCAGCGAGTGCAGAACACGGTCGAAGTAGGAACTGCCACCAGCGGTGATGAGGGGCCTAGCCGAGCCAAAGTCACCCCTGTCATGAAGGGCGACCAGGAGTCGATGCATCTCCTCGAGGAACGGGTCCACACCAGACGGAATGCTTTGTGAGGCGGAGCGAGGCATCAGGCCCTCGAAGCCCGCAACGCCGGCGAGCGTCAGCGACGCGGATGCCGTAACCCGGTCAGCAAGAGCCAACGCCTCTGGAAGCGATCGCACGCCGGTCCTGCCGCCGGCGAAGCCCAGCTCGATCAGCACCCTCAGGCGACGAGGTAGAGCCGTCTCCCCAAGCACTCGCTCCAGCCGGGCGACGCCGGCGGGGCTGTCCACGTAGCAGTGGAAGTCGGCCCGGTCGTCCGCAAGCAGCGTGTCACGTACCCAGCGGATGGCCTCGACATCCACCAGCACGTTGGCAAGGAGCAGCCGCCGTACGCCGAAGGCGTGGAGGCTGCGCAACTGGCCCGTCGTGGCAGCGGTGAGAGCCCAGGCCCCAGCATCGAGCTGCCTCTGGATGATCTCTGGTGACATCGTTGTCTTCGCATGGGGCGCCAGTTCCACACCAGCGTCGCTGCACAGCTTTGAGAACACAGCGATATTGCGGGACAGAGCATCCTCGTGGATCACCATTGCCGGGAGCTCGAGATCGCCTTGCAGGGCGTTCCAACCACGACTCGCGATCTGGCGGAGGTCGACTCTGGTGCGGGCTTCCACGCGAAGGCCCTTAGTCGTGGCGTCCCAGGCGCCGACTGGATTGTGGAGTCTCGCTTGGCTCGGGGGCGCCGTCGCTCCATGGTGCGGCGAGTGGCCGGCCACCATGGCGTGGACGTCCAGCCCGTGAGTTCCGCCTTCGAGGCCCATGGGCGAAGTCACCTCCTGCGCACCTTGTGCGACGAGTCGCTTGCAAGCACGACGGCAAGTGTCCGGCGCCATGGCGACGGGGCCTATGTGTGTCGCGCCCAAGGTCCGCGCGGATCGTGGGCGCCCTCACCAACGGCTCACCGGGCGACAGCTACTCATAGGCGCCCCGGCTCCGATCCAGCAGACGTAGTTCGACCATCAGCGCGAAGCGGCCCGAAAGGTCGTCCAGGTCGATCTTTCCCACCTCGATGGCGCGGCGCATGCGGTACCGGAACGTGTTGGCGTGGACCTGCATGGCCCGGGCCGCCGCCCGCACGTCACCGAACGAGTCAAGCCACATGCTGAGTGTGGGGATCAGCTCTGAGCCCTTCTCCTCGTCGTACCGCAAGAGACGGAGCACCGTCGCCGACGGCCGATGTCCGTCCTCGCGTGCCAGATCCCGCAGCTGCAGCATCAGGGCTTCGACCCCCAAGGCCGTGATACCGCCAGCCACCCCGCTGCGGCCTCGCTCCTCCAGAACGCGCAAGGCTCGATCGGCGTCGCGACGCGCCCGTGGGAGTAGCGACGGACTCGACGCCACACGGCTGACGCCGATCTTGCCGGTGAACTGCGTGGCGGTCCGGTCGAGGAATCGCTGGGCCGCAAGGACGGATACGGCTTCCGCGTCGTTGATTCGCTCGGAGAGGGGAATGACCGCGTAGGCCACGTCACCCAGAGTCGTGACAGCCGCGGACGGGTGAAGTGAAGAGGCCTGAAAGGTGAGTGCGTCCAAGACGCGCTGGCGGTCTGCCTCGGCATGCTGGAACGTGGGTGCCTTGTGCGCAGGAGGAAAGCCCCAAGCCCAGACGACAGTAGGCTGCGCCAACCCAAGGGCACGGGCGGCATCGCCGGCACCCGGACCACCCTCGAGAACCGTCAGGACCCGCTGAGCTTTGAAGCGACGGGTCACGTCGCCGGCGACGGACTGGCGCAGCAGGTGCAGCGCCACCAGTTTCGCGCTGTCCGTGAAAGCTTGCTCACGTTCAGTCGTCAGGGGCTCCTTCACGGCTGCCCAGATGGAGCCGAACACCTCGTTCCCGGCGCGGACGGCCACCGCCACGCGCGGCATGCTCTGGCCGTTGACGGGAGCGAGGTACAGGGGCTTGCTGCTGCTGTACAGCTCCTTGAACACGCCCAGCGCCTGGTACGCGCGGGTGAAGGATGGAGGCACCTTCCTGCCGATGATCGTGTCGACCCGAGCCTGGTCCGCCTCGTCCTGTCGCCCCGAGAAGGCCAAGACCTGAAAGTTGCGGTCCTCGATGGTGATCGGGGCATCCACCAGTGTGCTGACGGTGTTGGCCAGTGCGAACAGGTCACCTGCGGCTGTGTCCAACTCCTGATCGGAGCGCAGGTAGGCACGTACGCCGAGCAGGGTGCTCAAGAG
>JBKOVB010000112.1:0-33077 GCA_046723735.1 Actinomycetota bacterium
CGACCAGGTGACTGATGTGAACAAGGGGACCACATGACCAGCAACGGACGGGTCGCGCGGCTCACCGCCCTCGCCCTCGCCACCGGCACGCTCGTCGCCGCCGGGGCCGGCTCCGCAGGGGCTGCCACCGCCACCAAGACCTCGTACACGGCCACCGGCGGTGGCAACGTCGCCACGCTGACGCTGAACCTGCCGCTGGACATCCCCGGCGTCGGTTCTGTTGTCACCGAAAACCTCATCAGCACGGGCTCGGCGGCAAGCACCAGCGGCGTCGGCTCCGCGCCCCAGGCGATCAGCAACGCCGCGATCGGGCAGAACGGCGCCCCGGCGCTGCTGGCCGGCCTGCTGGACCAGCACATCACCGCCGAGTACGGCAAGAACAGCTCGGCGCAGGGCCCCACCCACCTCCCGGAGAACCCGCTCATCAGCGGCGGCGTGCTCGACATGATCGCCAAGGTGGCGAACCCCGACCTGGTCAGCAGCACGCCTGCGGCGCTCGGCAAGACCGCGATCGTCGACCTCAAGATCGGTGACCCGGCGAACCTCACCGCCGCGCTGAACCAGATCGTCGCGATCCTGCAGACGCAGCTGCAGGGCCTGATCGGGACCACGGCATCGGGCTCCGCCGCGACACCGGTCGCCGGCGTGACGACGACGGTGAAGGAGCTCCTCAACACCCTCGCCACGCAGCTGCCGGCCCTCCCGGTCGTCCAGGACGCGCCGCAGAAGGTGCAGGACACTGTCGACCAGGTGGCCACGATGCTGAACCAGCTCCCGCAGCAGCTGGCGTCCGCGCTCTCGGCCAAGCTCACCGCAGCGGCGGAGGACCACGCGCTGCTCGAGGTCGGCCTGCTGCGCTCGACGCAGACGATCACCCACAACGCCTCGGCGGTCACCTCGCTGGCCACGAACGAGCTCGCCCACGTCTCCGCGCTCGGCGGTCTCGTCAGCGTCGACAGCCTGTCCTCGAAGGCCACGGCGACCCTGGGCAACGGCGTGTCGGACGCCTCGGCAACGGGCGTCAGCACCCCGCTCCAGCTGGGCATTGCCGACATCCTGCAGCTCACGATCGACGAGAACCTGACCCCGACGGTCAAGGGCATCCTGCCGCCCGAGGTGCTCTCGGCGGTGAACGGCGCGCTCGCGCAGGTCACGACGGCGCTCACCGACGCCCTCGGCGCGAAGCTGGTGCCCGGCAAGACCGGCCCGCTGGTCAAGGCCTCCGACAAGGCCTCGGCCACCGAGAACCCGGCCACGCTCGTCATCCAGCCGATGGGCTTCGCAAAGCCACTCGTCCAGCTGGCCCTCGTGCCCGCGTCCGCGAAGGTCGTCAAGGCCCAGGCCCAGATCAAGCCGGTCCTGACGCCTGGCAAGGCCGCCGCAGGTGACGACACCCTTGCCCGGACCGGTGCCAACCTGCCCCTGACCGGCGCAGTCGCCGCCGCTCTCCTGGGCCTCGCCGCGGTGGTCCGTCGCCGTCGGGCCGGCCTCGCGGAGTAGCTCCCAGCACTGACCACGACGCCCCGCTCTCGTCGAGAGCGGGGCGTCGTGCTGTTCTGGTCAGGCGCCCGGACCGGCTGGCTCGCGGCAGGCCGGCGACGCGACAGGTGTCCTAGGGTGATCGGGACGGATCCCCGCAGGAGGTGCGCAGTGGCTCGGTGGCGCAGGCGGGCACGGCACGGGGACGAGGTCACCGCCGTCCTTGCCGGTGCCGCCTCGGCAGCGGCCGCCGAGGTGGAGGCGTCGCTCGCCGTACCGGGTGATCCGACCGCGGCCGCGTTCTTCGACGTCGACAACACCATGATCCGCGGCGCCTCGATCTACTTCTTCGGCAAGGGCCTGGCCGGGCGAGGGCTGGTCACCACGGGGGACCTGCTGCGCTTCGGGTGGCAGCAGCTGCGGTTCCGGATCCGCGGCAAGGAGGACATGGCCGCCGTCGCCGAGGCCCGGGAGAAGGCTCTGTCGATCGTGGCGGGCAAGAGCGTCGCGGACATCGTGGCGTACGGCGAGGAGATCTACGACGAGCTCATGGCCGAGCGCATCTGGTCCGGCACCCGGGCGCTCGCGCAGTCGCACCTCGACGCCGGGCAGCGGGTGTTCCTCGTGACCGCGACGCCGGTCGAGCTGGCCCGCATCATCGCCAGGCGGCTGGGCCTCACGGGCGCCCTCGGGACCGTGGCGGAGGTGGAGAACGGGCACTACACGGGCCGGCTGGTTGGTGAGCCGCTGCACGGGCCGTCCAAGGCCGAGGCGGTCAAGGCCCTGGCCGAGCGGGACGGGCTGGACCTGAGCCGGTGCACGGCCTACTCCGACTCGGCGAACGACATCCCGATGTTGACCGCGGTCGGGACGGCCGTGGCCATCAACCCTGATACCGCCCTGCGTGCCGAGGCGAAGGAGCGCGGCTGGGAGGTGCGGGACTTCCGCACGGGCCGCAAGGCCGCGAAGGTGGGCATCCCCGCGGCGGGGGCGGCCGGCCTCGTCGCCGGCGGCGTGCTCGCCGGCTCGGCGCTACGCCGTCGTACCCGCTGAAAGGCCTGCCTCGGAACGGGAGTCGCGCCACGCCCCGACGAGCTCACCCGGATCGGGGTCCAGCACGAGGGCTGCGGGGGAACTCAGAAAAAGACGCTGCGGCGCTGCATGAGCAGCGTGTAGAGCGTCGACTGGATCGTCTCCCGCACCTGGTCGGTCAGGTTGAAGACGAGCATCGGGTCCTCGGCCGCACCGGGGCCGCCCAGGTGGGCGGTCTCGATCGGCTCGCCGAACTCGATGATCCACTTCGAGGGCAGCGGCACGAGGCCCAGCGGGCCGAGCAGCGGGAAGAACGGCGTGATCGGCACGTACGGCAGCCCCAGCAGCCGCGCGAGCGTCTTGGCGTTGCCGATGAGGGGGTAGATCTCCTCGGCCCCCACGATCGACACGGGGATGATCGGTGTGCCGGTGCGCAACGCCGCCGAGACGAACCCGCCGCGGCCGAAGCGCTGCAGCTTGTACCGCTCCGAGAACGGCTTGCCGACGCCCTTGAAGCCCTCCGGGAACACGCCCACCAGCTCGCCCTTGGCGAGCAGCCGCTCGGCGTCGGGGTTGCAGGCGAGCGTCTGCCCGGTCTTGCGGGCGAGCGGCGCCATGACCGGCATGGTGAACACCAGGTCGGCGCCGAGCAGCCGCAGGTGCCGGTGCGCGGGGTGGTGATCGTGCACCGCCAGCGACGCCATCACGGCGTCGACCGGGATGGTGCCGGAGTGGTTGGCGACGAGCAGCGCGCCACCGGTGTCGGGGATGTTGTCGAGGCCGCGAGTCTCGACCCGGAACCACTTCTCGTACAGCGGCCGTAGGGGCGGCATGACCACGTGGTGCGTGAGGTCGGGGTCGAAGCCGAACTCGTCGACGTCGTAGTCGCCGGTGATCCGCCGGCGCAGGAACGCGAGCCCCTCCGCCAGCTTGCGCTCCCACTGCGACGCGGGCGCCGGGGCCGGAGGCGGCTCAGGCGCGACGTCGGCAGCCTTGGAACGCGTGCGCTTCTTGGGCGCCGCATCCTCGGCGCGCAGGGGGATCACCCTCGCCTCAGGCACGCACGGGCTCCTTCGCGCTCCGACGGCCGCCGAGCAGCATCAGCAGGCGCTGCTCGGTCGCCTCGACCGTCTCCGGGTTGAGGATGCGGGGCGACCGCTCCACGAACGACTGCATGGCGTCAGCGGTGGGGCGCGGCCCCCAGCCGAGCTCGCGGCGCAGCCGGGCCACGTCCGCGACGCGACCGTGCTCGAGGTAGCGCATCTGCTCGGGCGAGAAGTCCACGAGCCCGGCCCGCCGGAACGTCCCCGCCACGAGGCTGACCGCGGGGCTCGGCACAGGGAACGACAGCCGTCCCGCACGCCGGATCGCCTGGGACAGAAGGAGAATGCCTTCGCCGCCAACGTTGAAGATGCCGGGGTGGTCCTCGGTGGCGCAGCGCCGCAGCACCTCGATGCCGTCGTCCTCGTGGCACAGCTGGATGCGGGGATCGAAGCCCAGCACCGTGGGCACCATCGGCAGCGCGAGGTAGCGGGTCAGCGGGGTCTCGATGGTGGGCCCGATGAAGTTGGTGAAGCGCAGGACCGACAGGGTCACATCAGGGCGGCGTCGGCCGAAGCCGCGGACGTACCCCTCGACCTCCACGGCGTCCTTGGCGTAGCCGGACTTCGGCAGCGCCCGGGGCTCGGCGTCCTCCGTGAACAGCGCGGGGTCGCGCGGGCTGGAGCCGTAGACCGCCGTCGTGCTCTTCACGACCAGCCGCCGCATCGAGGGCGCCTTCTGGCACGCCGCGAGCAGCTGCATCGTGCCGATGACGTTGATCTCCTTCATCGCCGTGCGGCCACCGGCCCCGAGCGGGGTCGCGATGACGTTCATGTGCACGACGGTGTCGACCTCGGCCTGGGCGATCACCTTGGCGATGAGGGGGTTGCGGATGTCGGCCCGCACGAACTCGGTGCGACCCAGCTGCGGCAGCGTCTCTGGCCGCGGCGGGACGGTGTCGACGCCGATGACCCGCTCGATCGAGGGGTCGGCAGCCAGCGTGCTGGCCAACCGCGTCCCCAGGTACCGGCTCACTCCCGTGACGAGGGCGACGCGCGGCTTCACCTGGCACCTCTTGTCGGTCAGTGTCCGATTCTCGAGGAAACTCTACCCAGCGGTAGTCGACTCAGGTGTGTGCGCGTGACCAGCCTCACGCCGCCTCACGGACCCCCGGGCACGACGACGGCCCGCGCCCTGGGGCGCGGGTCGCGGTGCGGGAGAGCTACTTCTTGTTGCGGCGCTGGACGCGGGTCTTCTTCAGCAGCTTGCGGTGCTTCTTCTTGGCCATCCGCTTGCGGCGCTTCTTGATGACGGAACCCACGTCTTACCCCTGCTCGATCGGAACGGAGCGGCCAGTCTAGCGATCGACCGCCGACGGCCTCAGCCCGCTTCGGTGAAGGCACCGCTGAGATAGGCGTGGACGGCGCGCTCGGGCACCCGGAAGCTGCGACCGACCCGGACGCTGGCGAGCTCGCCGGAGTGCACCAGGCGGTACACCGTCATGCGCGAGACGCGCATGAGCGCCGCCACCTCCGCCACCGTGAGGAACCGGATCTCGCTCAAGCTCCCAGACGTCATCGCGCACACACCCCGGCCACGCGCGTGGCCGACGGCTTCCCCACCGTCGGACGGGACACGAGCGTTGCCCTGAGCGTATCGGGACGGGTGTGACGAAGGTAGAGGGCTATTCGGCTCAATACCGGCGCGCCTCCCCCACCAGCGGCCGGTACGGCGGTACTGGCCCTCCCCCCTCCGTGATCAACAGGACTTCGAGAACTGACACGCCGAGCGTTTCGCGCCCGGAAGTCCTGTTGATCATGGAACGGGGGCGCAGCGGAGGGCGCAGGAGGGAGGAGGCCCAGGCAGGGCGGGGTCAGGGGCCGAGCGGGTCGAGGCCGTGCGCCGGGAAGACCGCGAGCCGGGTGGCCCTGATGGCCTCGTCGACGGCGCGGCTCAGCCGGTCGCCCTCCACGTCGGCGTCGAGCGCACCGCCCCAGGGGTCGTCAGGCTCCGCCACCCAGGGCGTGAAGGACGGGGCCGCACCGTCGGTCAGCGACGTGGGGGCGAGCTCATGACCGCGCGCGGTGGCCTCCTCGCGCCAGGCGCTCGGTGTCGCGCCCTCGACGGTGCTCCCCGACGCCTCGGCGAGCAGGTGCGTCCAGGCCCGCGGCACCACCTGCACCGGCTCGTAGCCGCCGCCGCCGAGGGCCACCCATCGGCCGCCGCACACCTCGTGCGCCAGCTCGTGCAGGACCCGGTACGCCGCGCGCTGCCCGTCCACGCTCATCAGCAGGTGCGCCAGCGGATCGAGGGCGTGGCTGTCGCAGCCGTGCTGGGTGACCAGCACCTGGGGACGGAAGGCGCGGACCAACGGCGGTACGACGGCGTGGAAGGCCCGCAGCCAGCCGGCGTCCCCGGTGCCGGCAGGGAGGGCCACGTTGACCGCCGTACCGGCTGCATCGCCGCCACCGGTCTCCTCTGGGAAGCCGGTGCCTGGGAACAGCGTGAGGCCGCTCTCGTGCAACGAGACCGTCAGGACCCGAGGGTCGCCGTAGAAGGCGGCCTGCACACCGTCGCCGTGGTGGACGTCGACGTCGACGTAGGCCACGCGCTCGGCGCCCGCCGCGAGCAGCCAGGCGATCGCGACGGCCGGGTCGTCGTACACGCAGAAGCCGGAGGCACGGTCGCGCATCGCGTGGTGCAGGCCGCCGGAGATGTTCACGGCGTGCTCGTGGGTGCCCTCCCAGACGGCCCGGGCCGCGTCGACCGAGGCGCCGGTGACGAGAGAGGCAGCTTCATGCATCCGCGGGAAGACCGGGTTGTCACCGGTGCCGAGGCCCCAGCGGAGCGACAGCCGGCCCATCACGTCGTCCGGGGCTCGCCGCACGGAGGCGATGTAGAGCGGGTCGTGCACCAGCTCGAGCAGGTCGTCGTCGGCCATCCGAGGCGCGCGCACGTCGACCTTGTCGAGCACGCCGAGCTGGCGGGCCAGCGACATCGTCAGCTCGAGCCGCAGCGGGCGCAGCGGGTGCGACGGCCCGAAGTCGTAGTCGCCGAAGACGTCGTCCCAGACGACGAGCGTGCCGCTGCTCACCCCTTCAGCGTGCCCTACCCGCCGGCGAGCTCCCTCGAGCGGTCACGGGCGGCCTCGAGGGCGGCGAGCATGGCGGCCCGCACCCCGTGGTCCTCCATGACCCGGATGGCGCTGATCGTCGTCCCGGCCGGGGACATCACCGCCTCGCGCAGCACCACCGGGTGCTCCTCGGACTCCTGGAGCATCCGCGCACTTCCCACCGCGGTCTGCACGATGAGTTCCGCGGCCACCGCCCGGGGCAGCCCGAGCAGGATGCCCGCGTCGATCATCGCCTCGACGAGGTAGAAGAAGTACGCCGGACCCGAGCCGGACAGCGCGGTGACCGCGTCCTGCTGGTGCTCCGGGACCCGGATGACCCGGCCCACCGGACGCAGCAGGTCCTCGACGAGCTGCAGGTGCTCCTCCGTCGCGCTGGTCCCGGGCGAGATGGCGGACATCGCCTCGTCGACGAACACCGGCGTGTTCGTCATGACGCGCACCACGTGGGTGCCCTCCGGCAGCTCCTCTTCGACGAGCTTCGTCGTGATGCCCGCTGCCATCGACACGACCAAGGCGTCGCTCGGCAGCGACCCGGCGATCTCCTTCAAAGCCGCCCGCATGTCCTGCGGCTTCACGGCGAGCAGCACCACGTCGGCCTTGGCGACGGCCTCCTGCGGGGTGGCCGTCGGGACGGCGTACTGCTCAGCGATCTCGCGCGCGCGGGCCTCGTACCGCTCGGCCCCGATGACCTGCTCCTTGGGCCGCCCGGAGCGCAGCAGCCCGGACAGCAGGGCCTCGCCCAGCTTGCCGACGCCGACCAAGGCGATGGTCCGCGGGGTCCCCGTGGAGTCGTGAGCGCCGCGAGCGACTTCGTGACGTGCGGTCATGACCGCGTCGCCAGGGAGCGCAGGAAGAAGCTCACGTTGGCGGGACGCTCGGCCAGTCGTCGCATGAAGTAGCCGTACCACTCGTCGCCGTACGGGACGTAGACCCGCATCGTCTCCCCTTCTGCGGCCAGCCGCTGCTGCTCGGTCGGGCGGATCCCATAGAGCATCTGGTACTCGTAGCTTCCCTTGGCCCGCGCCTTCGCCAGGTCGCCGGCGATCCCGATCAGCCTCGGGTCGTGCGTCGCGATCATCGGGTATCCCTCGCCGGCCATCAGCACCTTCAGGCAGCGGACGTAGCTCTTGTCCACGTCGCCCTTGCCCTGGAAGGCCACGCTCGGCGGCTCCTTGTAAGCGCCCTTGCACAGCCGCACCCGGGAGCCCGGGGTCGCGAGGTCCTTGCAGTCGCCCTCCGTACGGCGGAGGTACGCCTGCAGCACCGCGCCCGTGCGCGGGAAGTCCTTCCGCAGCTCGTGCAGGATGCCCAGGGTGGAGTCGGTGGTGGTGTGGTCCTCCATGTCGAGGGTGACCGTCGTACCGGCCGTGTCGGCGGCGGCGCAGATGCGAGCGGCGTTGTCGCGGGCCATCCCCTCGTCGAGGGCTTGGCCGACGGCGGAGAGCTTGACGCTGACCTCGGCCCGGGCGTTGTCGGTGAAGCCCTCGGCCTCCAGCTTCGCGAGCAGCGTGAGGTAGGCCCGCACCGTCGCCTCGGCCTGCTCCTGGTCGAGGGTGTCCTCGCCCAGGAAGTCGAGGGTCACCCGGCGTCCGCTCGTGAGGAGCTCGTCGGTCGCGCGCACGGCATCGTCGACCGCCGCGCCCGGCACGAAGCGGTGCACGACCTGCTTGCTGACCGGGGCGTGCTCGACCGTGCGGCGCAGCAGGTCGCTGCGCGACGCGGCGAGGATCACCTGGCGGAGCATGGGATGGAGGCTAGGCGGTAGGTCCGCCTGCCCGCACCTCGCCCATCAGCCCTCGACCGCGTCCACGACTGTCAGGACCGGCCGCTCGTAGTGGCGGGTGGCCCAGCGTTCCAGCTCGTCGGGCTCCATGGCGGGCGCGAACAGCCAGCCCTGCCCGTACTCGCACCTGAGGGTGCGCAGGATCCGGGCCTGCTCGGTGCTCTCGATCGCCTCCGCGACGACGGGCAGCTCGAGGGCTTGCACCATCCGCAGGATCGCCGACACGAGGCGCACCCCGCTGCGCCCGCTGTCGAGCCCCGCCACGAACGAGCCGTCGATCTTGATCTCGTCGAGGGGCACGTGCCGAAGCGTGCTGATCGAGGAGTAGCCGGTGCCGAAGTCGTCGAGGCTGACCCGCACACCTCGGTCGCGCAGGCTCTGCAGCGGTCCCACGATCCGAGTCGGGTCCGGGAGGACCGCGGTCTCGGTGATCTCCACGACCAGCTGCCGCGGCTCGAGCCCCGACTCGGTGAGGACCTCCGACAGCCAGTCGGCCAGCGGCTCGTCGTACAGATCGGTGGCGGACACGTTCACGTTGAGGGTCACCCCGGCGAGCTGCGTGCAGCGCAGCGGCAGCGAGGCGACGTACTGGCAGGCCTGCCTGACGACCCAGCGGTCGATCTCGCCGATCAGACCCACCTCCTCGGCGAGCGGGATGAACAGCGACGGCGGCACGAAGTGCCCGTGCGGGTCGAGCCAGCGGACCAGCGCCTCCAGGGCGACGACCGCACCGCTGTCCAGGTCGAAGATCGGCTGCAGGTGCAACCGCAGCCCCTCGGTCTCCAGGGCCCACCGCAACGCCTGCTCGAGCTCGAGCTGCTGCACCAGCTGCTCCCGCATCGCAGGGTGGAACACCGCGAACCGGCCACGGCCAGACGCCTTGGCCTGGTACATCGCGATGTCGGCGTCGCGGAGCAGGGACTCGCGGTCGGTTGCGGGATGGGTGGCCACAGCGACGCCGACGGAGGCCCCGGTGACCGCCCCACGCCCGACCGTCTGCGCGAGGACGTGCAGCTCAGCCACGATCCGCTCAGCGACGGCGACGGCCGCGGTCGTGCTCGTCTCCTCCAGCAGCACGGCGAACTCGTCGCCGCCCAGCCGCGCGGCGGTGTCGCTCGGGCGCACGCACCGCTCGAGCACTCGCGCCACCCCGACCAGCGCCTCGTCGCCCGCGGTGTGGCCGACGCTGTCGTTGAGCCGCTTGAAGTGGTCAAGGTCGACGTACAGCAGCGCCGTGGGCTCCTGCGTACGACGGGACCGCAGCAGCGCGTGGCGCACGCGGTCCTGCAGCAGCGTGCGGTTGGCCAGCCCGGTGAGCGGGTCGTGGTTCGCCTGGTAGCGCAGCTGCTCCTCGAACTGGGCCCGCTCGCTGACGTCGCGGACGTTCACGACGTAGGTCTCCTCGGACTCCGGGGCCGACAGCCGCCCGGCGGCCGCTTCGGCGTGCAGCCAGGACCCGTCGGCGCGGCGCAGCCTGCAGCTCAGCACCGGGATGTCCTCGCTCCGGTCCAGGGCGGTGCGCAGCTGCAGCGCCCGGTCCACGTCGCCGGGGTGAATCAGGTCGGTGGCGTTGCGGCCCAGCACCTCGTCGGGCCGGTAGCCCAAGACCCGCTCCACGGCCGGGCTGCAGTACGTGATGTCGCCGACGCTCGACATCACGATGATGACGTCGGTGGAGTGCTGTACCACGTCGCGGAAGTGCCGCCGGCTGCGCTCCAGCTCCGCGGTGCGCGCCTTCACCCGCTCGCCCAGCTCCCAGGTCAGCGCCTGGTTCTCGCGCAGCGTCAGCAGGAGCCGGGCGATGACGTAGGCGAGCACCATGATCCCGACGAGCTGCTCCGTGTCCGTCGGCTCACGCCCGCCGAAGAAGTGGATCACGACGATCGCGAAGACCAAGGCGGCTGTCGCGCTCGGGAGCAGCAGCTCGACGCGCCGTCGCCGCCGTTCTCGAGCGGCAAGCGACCCCCCACCCGGGTTCTGCAACCCAGCGCACAGCACGAGCAGACTGCCGCCGATGACGCCGACCCCCGTGAGCGGATCGCCCGGCAGGTAGACGCCGTGGGCCCCTCGGACGACGATCGCGACCAGCGCAAGCAGGTCGAAGGCGAGCCCGGCGGCGAGCAGCCCGACGGTGCGGTCGTCGCCCTGCCAGTGCGCCGCGAGCTGCAGCGTCACCGTGAGCAGGCCCGCCGCCAGCGCAAGGTAGCCGTAGAGAATCGAGGCCGGCACGCCGGCCGCGGACAAGTCGGAGTCGGTGACCACCAGGCTCCAGGTGAGCAGCAGGAAGCCGGTCGAGGCCGCAGTGGCGTCGCCCAACGAGCGCCACCGGCCTGCTTTCCCGAAGGTGTCGTCGTAGAGCCGCACGAGCCCCACGGCGAAGACGACCAGACCGCCGAGGTTCAGCGCGTCGAACTGGCGCGGCTGCTCCGGCTGGCCGAGCACTAGCCCGCGCAGGCTCATGCCCAGCACGCCCGCCGCTACGAGGGCCGAGCCCAGAGCCAGGAGCTGCCAGGCACCGCGGGCCCTGCCCTGCTCGCGGCGCCACCGGTGCAGGCAACCCACGATCACCAACCCCTGGGCCAAGGCGATGATCGCGTTGCGCACCCCGACGACGCGCGCGGTGGAGCCGGGGAGGACCGCGACGAAGCCTGCAGCCAGCCCGGTCATGCAGAGCGCCGCCACGACGAGCACCCACAGCGGCAGGCGCGTCGCGGCGGTCAACGGGGCGGACGTCCGGTTCATCGACGTCGCCTGCGCGACCTCACGAGCGCACGCTATCCCGGCCGCGTCGAGGTCGAGACCGAAAGGTGGGGCTCACGACCGGCAGGAAGAGCGCGCCCCTGCAGGTGTCGGCACCTGGGGACCGGGCACAGGCAGTGTCAGGAGCGAGGAAAGGAGACCCCGGTGACCACGATGACCATGCCGATGATGGAGACCTACCCGAAGGACATCAACTTCGACCGCCGCATGCTGGCGACCACGGTGGACGCCCTCATCGACTGCAGCGAGGCGTGCACCGCCTGCGCGGACGCGTGCCTGAGCGAGGACGACATGCTCCTCGAGCTCGCGAAGTGCATCCGGACGAACCTCGACTGCGCCGACATCTGCGGCACGACCGCTCGGGTGCTGTCACGGCACACCGGGTACGACGCCAACATCAGCCACTCGTTGCTGCAGGCGTGCGCGATGGCGTGCAAGAGCTGCGCGGACGAGTGCGAGCGCCACACCGACATGGAGCACTGCCGGCTGTGCGCAGAGGCGTGCCGACGCTGCGAGCAGGCCTGCGACAACCTGATCATGGCGATGCGGCCCACGACGGAGAAGATGTAGCGCCGTATCGTGACGCGATGCGGATCGCGCACGTGGCGCTGTGGGCCCACGACCCCGATCGGGTGTGCGGGTTCTACGAGGCGCTCGGGGCGGTGCGCGGGCCGCGGTACGACAACCCCGCCAAGGGCTTCAGGTCGTACTTCCTGACCTGGCCGGGGTCCGACGTGCGGCTCGAGGTGATGCACCGGGCCGGGCTGGGCGAGGGCGACGAGGGCAGGGCCGGATGGGCCCACGTGGCGCTTGCTCTCGGGTCGGAGGCCGAGGTGGACCGGCTGGCCGCGGAGCTGCGCGGACGCGGCGTCCCGGTGCTGGACGGGCCCCGTCGTACCGGCGACGGGTACTACGAGTGCGTCGTATCCGACCCCGAGGGCAATCGGGTCGAGCTCACCGCCTGAGCGGAGAAGTGAGCTCGCGCGGCGAACGAGCGCCGGCGCGAAGCATCTCGCTGATCGGCTTGTCAGCGGCGCGGATGCGCAAGAGGGTGGGTCCCGGACCGGTGGCGCCACCGGGGTGCCGCCCCGACCGCAAGGGGGTGTGCGGTGTACGCACGCTCTAGCACCATCCAAGCGTCACCTGGCGCCATCGACGAGGGCATCGCCTACCTTCGCGACACCCTGATGCCGGCGATCGTGGACATGGCAGGGTGCATCGGCTTGTCGCTGCTCGTGGACCGGCAGTCCGGGCGTTGCATCGCCACGTCCTCGTGGGAGACCGAGCAGGCGATGCGCGCGACGAGCGGCACCATGACCCAGATCCGGGAGAGGGGCACCGACGCGTTCGGCGGGACGATCGAGAGCATCGACGAGTGGGAGATCGCGCTGCTCCACCGGGCGCACGACACGATGCCGGGCAGCTGCGCCCGCGTGACCTGGCTCAAGGCCGATCCCGCGCAGGCGGACCGCGCCGTGGACGTCTTCCGGACGACCATCCTGCCCGCCGTCGACCAGATCGAGGGCTTCTGCAGCGCAAGCGTGATGCTCGACCGCTCGACCGGACGCTCCGTGAGCACGTTCGCCTACGACACCCGCCAGGCGGTCGAGCGCAGCCGGGAGCGGGCGAGGGAGCTGCGCGGCGGCATCAGCCAGGAGCTCGGCGCCGAGGTCCAGGACGTCCACGAGTTCGAGCTCGCGATCGCCCACCTGCGCGTCCCCGAGCTGGTCTGACCGTCACAGCGCTCCCAGGTTTCGGAGCCACGCGACGACAGCTCCCGCAAGCTCGGGCCCCCGGTCCTCCTGCAGGAAGTGGCCGCCGCCCTGGATGACGGTGTGCGGCTGGCCCTGCGCGCCCGGGATGCGCTCCCGGAACGGCTTGTCCGCGCCCCGCGTGATCGGGTCGAGGTCGGAGAACGCGCACAGGAAAGGCTTGGCCCACAGGGAGGAGAACACCTCCCAGGCCCGCTGGTTCGCCGGCGTCGCAGGGTCCTCCGGGGTCTGCGGGATCAGGTCGGGAAAGGCCTTCGCCCCGTTCTTGTACGACGGGTCAGGGAACGGCGCGTCGTACGCCGCCTGGACCTCCACGGCCATCGGCTCGGCGCAGCCGGCGCTCACGAGGAACCCGATGGGCAGGTCCTCGGTGCGCACCACGAAGTCGCGGAACCGCCACCACTGTTCGGGCAGCCGGTGCAGCCCGTCGGGCAGGCCGGTGTTGGCCGCGACGACTCGGGCGAAACGGCCCGGGTTCTCCGCCACCAGCCGCAGCCCGGTCAACCCGCCCCAGTCCTGGCCGACGAGGGTGACGTCCGTGAGGTCGAGGGCGTCGATGAGCACCGAGCGCAGCCACTCCACGTGCCGCGCGTAGGTGTAGTCCTCGACCTCCGCAGGCTTGTCGGACCGGCCGAACCCGATGAGGTCCGGCGCGACGACCCGGCAGCCAGCGTCGAGCAGCACCGGGATCACCTTGCGCCACAGGAAGGACCACGACGGCTCGCCGTGGAGCAGCAGCACGACCGGGCCGCTCCCCTCGTCGACGTACGCCATCCGGAGTCCGTCGCTGGTGGTCGCGTACCGCGGCTCCCAGGGGAAGTCAGGGACCTCGGCGAACGCCTCGTCGGGGGTGCGCAGGACCTTCAACGCTTCTCCATCAGCCACAGGCGGGTGACGAACGGCTCCACAACCTGGCCGTCCGGGAAGGCAGTCATCAGGTCGGTGCGGCACGCCGCCAGGAAGCCCTCCAGGTCGGGGAGCGCCTGGACGTAGGACTTGGAGCGCAGCCACCGCTCGTAGAGGTCCACAGAAAGCGTTCTCTCCCAAGGGATCTGCAGCGGTGGATGGGTGACGAACAAGTGCGTCAGCTGCGCCCCGTAGTCCGTCTCCCGATAGCCCCGGCGATATCGCGGGTTGCCGGCTTCGATGCGCGACTGCTCCGCCTCCCACCACCAGGAGCCGCCGCGACCCTCGTTCCACCACAACGCCAGCCGGCCGCCCGGACGAAGCACCCGAGCGGCCTCCTCCGGCGCCGGGTCGACCGTCCAGTGCCACATCTGCGCGCCGCACACCAGGTCGAACGAACCGCTCATGAACGGCAGGGCCTCGGCCCGGCACAGCAGGCCGGGCGAACGGTGCTTCGCGAGGCCGGCGGCCAGCATCCTGGGCCCGAGGTCGCTTACGACGAGCGACGCGGCCCGGCGGGCGAGCTCGACGCTCGCGATCCCGGTGCCCGCCCCGAGCTCGAGCACGGCGGCGCGGGGCAGGGGCAGCTCGTCGTACAGCGCCTCGGGGTAGCGCGGTCGGGCGGCGTCGTAGTCGTCGACGACCGCCTCGAACGCCGTGGCCGAGCCGGGACGGACTACGTCGGCCATGCCGGCGCCGCCAGGTTGAGCCGCGTGAAGGCGAGCGCCTCCGCGAGGTCGGCCTCCCGCTCCTGGCGGTCGAGGGCCTTACGGGTGTTGACCTCGACCACGACCAGCCCGTCGAACCCGTCGTGCGCGAGACCTTCGAGCAGCTCCGCGCAGGGCTGGTTGCCGCGCCCGGGGACGAGGTGCTCGTCGCGTGCCGAGCCTGAGCCGTCAGCGATGTGCACGTGCGCGAGCCGGTCGCCCATGGCGTCGCGCAAGGAGATGGCGTCGGAGCGCGACACCGCGGTGTGGGACAGGTCGAGCGTGAAGTGCCGGAAGTCCTCCGCCGTGGGGTCCCAGTCCAGCCCGTACGGCGAGATCTCCCGCCCCCGGGCCCGCAGCGGGTACATGTTCTCGACTGCGAACCGCACGTCGGTCTCGGACGCCATCTGCTGGATGCCGCCGACGAACTGCCGGACGTACTCCAGCTGCCAACGGAACGGCGGGTGCACCACGACCGACTCCGCCCCGAGCGCCTCGGCGGCCTCCTTGGCCCGGACCAGCTTCGCCCACGGGTCGGTGCCCCAGACCCGCTGCGTGATGACGAGACAGGGGGCGTGGATCGCGAGGATCGGGACCTGGTGGTAGTCGGACAGCCCCCGCAGCGCGTCGACGTCCTGGCTGACGGGGTCAGTCCAGACCATGACCTCGACGCCGTCGTACCCGAGCCGTGAGGCGATCTCGAACGCGTTCGCAGTCGACTCCGGGTAGACCGAGGCCGTCGCCAAGGCCACCCGCGCGCCGGGCACCCGGACAGGGCTCACGTCAGTCATCCGGGCGAGCCTACGACGCGGCTAGGCTCGGTCTGGTGACTACGGACCTCGGGATGCCGCGCGTGCGGGAGGTCGGCCCCGACTTCCCGCGTGACTGGGTGGAGTACGTCGACCCGGCCGACGCCACCCAGGTGATCCGGGCCGACCTGACCTGGCTGCTCTCCTCCTGGACCTGCATCTACGGGCAGGGGTGCCACGGTGTCGTCGAGGGCCGGGCGAGCGACGGCTGCTGCACGCACGGTGCCTACTACAGCGACACCGACGACGAGGCCCGGGTGGACGGGTTCGTCGCGCAGCTCAAGAAGAAGCACTGGCAGTACGCCGAGGTCGGGCGCAAGAAGGGCTGGTCGGTCGAGGACGAGCTCGAGGGCGAGCCGGCGCGCAAGACCCGCGTCGTCGACGGCGCGTGCATCTTCCTCAACCGGCCGGGGTTCGCGGGGGGCGAGGGCTGTGCCCTGCACGGGCTCGCGCTGCGCCAGGGCCTGCACCCGCTCGACACCAAGCCCGACGTGTGCTGGCAGCTGCCGATCCGGCGTACCCAGGAGGTCGTGACCCGGCCGGACGAGGTCGAGATCACGGTCACGTCGCTCGGCGAGTTCGACCGCCGCGGCTGGGGCACGGGCGGGGCCGACCTGCACTGGTGGTGCACCTCGTCGCCGGAGGCCCACGTCGGCGCCGACCCGGTCGTGGTGTCCTACGGTCCGGAGATCACCGCACTGATCGGCGCGCCGGCGTATGACGCGCTGCTGCGCCTGTGCGCCGAGCGGACCGGGCTGCCGCTGCACCCCGCGACGGTGGCGGCTCAGGACACCGAGGGCACCGCGACGAGCCGAGCTCTCGACCAGGCCGCGACGGGCACCTGACGCAGGCGCCCAGCGGGCCCACGAGGCCGGGCTCAGCGGCGTCTGGTGTCCGTCACGATCCACGGGCGCCCTGCCGCGCAGCGCCGGCCCGGAGACCTCCCGGATGACCACGCCTTCATGTCGGCGCTGGCGCCGTCCGGGTGGTTGGTCTCCTCGGTGACGATGTCCATGCGCCCGCAGCGGTCGTTGCACTCGCCGCGCGCGACCGGGTCGTTCTTGGGGTTGGCGATGTTCGACAGGAAGGTCGGGTTCGCCGACAGTCTGGGGCAGCACGAGAGGCCGGCCGGCCCACCGAAGGGCCCGGTTCGCGGGCGCCGCCTTGCCCTCCTTCGCGACGCGGGTGCCGTGGTAGGCGGCGAACCCGCCGTACGGCGCGCCGAAGGGGTTGCGAGTGCTGGTGGCCTGGGCGCTGAGCACGAGGCACCCGGAGGCGAGCGCGCCGAGGGCGAGGACAACGGGGCGACCCGCGCCCGGCCGCTCGGCGTGCTGGGCCTAGCGGCCCTGGTTGGCGACCGCGGCGGCAGCGGCCGCGGCAGCCTCCGGGTCGAGGTACGTGCCGCCCTTGACCAGCGGCTGCAGCCGGTCGTCGAGGTCGTAGCGCAGCGGCTGCCCGGTCGGGATGTTGAGCTCCACGACCTCGTCACGGGTCAGCCCGTCGAGGTGCATGACGAGCGCCCGCAGCGAGTTGCCGTGGGCCGCCACGAGCACAGTCTCGCCGGCCCGCAGGTCAGGGACGATCGCGTCGTACCAGTACGGCAGCATCCGCTCGACGACGTCGGCCAGGCACTCCGTCGCGGGCACAAGCTCGGGCGCCAGGCGGGCGTACCGCTCGTCCTTGGCGTTGTCCCACTCGGAGCCCGGGTCGATGGCCGGCGGCGGCACGTCGTAGGAGCGGCGCCAGAGCTTGAACTGCTCCTCGCCGTACTGCTCCAGGGTCTGCTTCTTGTCCTTGCCCTGCAGCGCGCCGTAGTGCCGCTCGTTCAGGCGCCAGCTGCGCCGCACCGGCAGCCACGGCCGGTCCGCCGCCTCGAGCGCGAGGTTGGCGGTGCGGACCGCGCGGGTCAGCACGCTGGTGTGCACGACGGTGGGCGCGAGGCCGGCCCCCTTCATGAGCTCGCCGCCCACCCGGGCCTGCTCCTCGCCCAACGCGGTCAGGTCGACGTCGACCCAGCCCGTGAAGAGGTTCTTGGAGTTCCACTCGCTCTCGCCGTGACGGAGCAGCACCAACGTCGCCATGGCCGCCATCCTCCCAGGCGCCTCGGCCGCACCCGGTCCGGGGGCGGCCGAGGCGAGCTCAGCCCTCCGGGGCGGCGAAACGGGCGAAGGCCTGCAGGTTCGCGGTCGACTCCCCGCGCTTCTGCCGCCACTCCCACTCGCGTCGGATCGAGGAGGCGAACCCGATCTCGAGCAGGGTGTCGAAGGACTCGTCGGCGTACTGGAGCACCGCCCCGAGCAGCCGGTCGACCTCCTCACCCGTGATCCCGTCAAGGGGCAGGCGACCGACCAGGTACACGTCACCCGCCTGGTCGAGGGCGAACGCCACGGCGTACATCCGGCTGTTGCGGCGCAGCAGCCAGCGGTGGAACTCGTCGTGGTTCTCGTCCGGCTGGCGGCACACGAAGGCCTCGACGAGCAGCGCGTGCTGCCCCACGACCAGCCAGCAGTTCGTGAACAGCTTGTGCGTGCCGGGCAGCTTGACGAAGAACTGCTCCGGCTGCGGCTCGGCGAAGTCGAGACCCGACTCCGTCAGCGCCGCTCGGAGGGTCTCGGCCGCGGCCGTCATCGCGCCGCCGCGAGCGGGGCCGGCACCGCCAGCACGTCGCGGTAGGCCACGAGCAACCCCTCCGCGGTGCTGGACCAGGAGAAGCCGGCGGCGTGCTCGAGCGCTCCCTCCGACAGGTCGGTACGACGGAGCAGCCCGTCACCGATCGCAGCGGCCCACGCGTCAGTCCCGTGGCCGTCGACGAGCAGCCCGCTGGTCTGGTCGCTCACCGTCGTCATGAGCCCGCCCACACGGGTCGCCACCACCGGGGTGCCACAGGCCTGGGCCTCCAGGGCCACCAGCCCGAACGACTCGTTGTGCGACGGGACGGCCACGAGGTCGGCGGCGACGTACCAGTCCCGGAGGCGGTCCGGCCCCGCGGGCGGCTCGAGGCGGACGGGGACGTCGAGGGAGGCGGCGAGAAGCGAGAGGTCCTCGGGATGCTCGAGGCCGGTGCCGCTGGGCCCACCCACGACCGCGACGACGAGGCGGTCCCTCAGGTGGGGGTCCTGCTCGGCCAGGCGCTGTGCGGCTCGAAGCAGGACGTCGGGCGCCTTCAGCGGCTGCAGGCGCCCGACGAACAGCAGGAGCACGGCATCGGGCGGCACCCCGAGGCGGGTCCGCGCGCCGGACGCCTCGCCGGGACGGAAGTGCTCCAGGTCGACGCCCGGGGCGACCGTGACGACGCGCTCCACGTCGGCGTCGTAGAGCGCGACGAGGTCGTGTGCCTCCTGCTCGGTGTTGGCCACCAGCCGGTCCGCGGCGGCGACGACCTGCTGCTCGCCGACCACCCGCCGCAGCGGCTCGGGGGTGTCGCCGTCGGCGAGGGCGAGGTTCTTGACCTTCGCGAGCGTGTGGGCGCTGTGCACCAGCGGCACGTCCCAGCGCTCGGTGGCGAGCCAGCCGACCTGGCCGGACAGCCAGTAGTGGGAGTGCACGACGTCGAAGTAGCCCGGCTCGTGCTGTGCCTCGACCCGCAGCAGGCCGCCGGTCAGGGCGCACAGCTGAGAGGGCAGGTCTTCCTTGGACAGGCCCTCGAACGGGCCCGCAGTGAGGTGCCGGACCGTGACGCCGGGCGAGAGCTCGTGGACCGGCGGCAGGTCGGACGAGGTCGCGCGGGTGAAGATCTCGACCTCGACGCCGCGCTCGGCCAGGTGCTTGGAGGTCTCGGCGACGTAGACGTTCAGGCCACCCGCGTCACCAGTCCCGGGCTGGTCGAGCGGGGAGGTGTGCACCGACAGGACGGCCACCCGACGCGGGTGCACGCTGCGCAGCGCGCGCACCGCGCCGCCCGTGTGCGACGCCACGCCTACCTCCGATCCGATCAAGGCCGGCCCATCCTGCCCGAGAGGGCAACCACAGGGCGAGCAGGATCCTTCCCGACGGTCACGCTGCGTCACAGGGTGATCTGGGCCACGCCCGCAGGCCTCGGCGTTCCGGTCGTCGGTCGTCACGGTCAGCAACCCCGCCTACGCTGACCTGCCGTGAGCACCCGCACCGCCGTCGTCACCGGCGCCAGCAGCGGCATCGGCGCCGCCACCGCGCTGCTGCTGGCCCAGCAGGGGTGGCAGGTGGTCGCCGCCGCCCGCCGACTGGACCGGCTCGGGGAGCTGGCCGTCCGGCATGCCGCGATCCGCCCCCAGGCGTTGGACGTGACGGACCCGCGCTCGATCGAGGCGCTCGCTGACGCCGTACCGGCCTGCGACCTGCTCGTGGCCAACGCGGGCGGCGCGTACGACCTCGACCCGGTCGCCGACGCCGACGTCGAGCTCTGGGCCCGCACGTACGACGTGAACGTGCTCGGCACCGTCCGCACCGTCCAGGCACTGCTGCCGGCGTTGCGCGCGACGCGCGGCCACGTCGTGCTGACCGGCTCGACGGCGGGCCGCTGGGTCTACGAGGGCGGCGGTGGGTACGTCGCGGCCAAGCACGCGGTGACCGCGCTGCGCGAGACGCTGCGGCTCGAGGAGGTCGGGCACGGCCTGCGGGTCAGCGAGGTGGCGCCCGGCATGGTGCGCACCGACGAGTTCTCGCTCAACCGGTTCGCCGGCGACCAGGCGCGTGCCGCCGCGGTGTACGAGGGCGTCGAGGCCCTCGTCGCCGAGGACGTCGCGGAGTGCATCGCCTGGGTCGCGTCGCGGCCGCGGCACGTCAACATCGACCTGGTGCAGGTCACGCCGCAGCAGCAGGCGGCGGTGCACAAGGTCGTGCGTGGCTGAGCAGCCCCGCCGGGTCAAGCGCTACGCCGCAGGCCGTGCCCGGGCTCTCGGGCTCCCCACCCGCGGCACCACGAACCCCAACCGGCTGCGCCGCGTCGACCGGCACCTCGTCGCCGTCCACGGTCGCCTGATCCGAGCTGCCGACAACCCGCTCGTGGTCGACCTGGGCTACGGCGCCACCCCGATCACGGCGGTCGAGCTGCACCAGCGCCTGTCCTTGGTCCGGCCGGACGTCGAGGTGGTCGGCGTCGAGATCGACCCGGAGCGGGTCGCCGCGGCCCAGCACGCCACCCGAGCCGGGCTCAGGTTCATGCGCGGGGGGTTCGAGCTCGCCGGCCTACGGCCGCTCGTCGTTCGTGCCCTGAACGTCCTGCGCCAGTACGACGAGGCCTCCGCCCTCGAGGCCTGGACCACCATGGTTTCTGGACTCGGGCCTGACGGGGTGCTGGTCGAGGGCACGTGCGACGAGCTGGGTCGGCGCGGGGCCTGGGTGACCCTGACCGCGGACGGCCCGCAGACCCTGACGCTGGCGGCCCACCTCCAGACGCTGACCCGGCCGTCGGACCTTGCGGAACGGCTGCCCAAGGCGCTCATCCACCGCAACGTGGAGGGCGAGCCGGTGCACGCCCTGCTCCAGGCCCTCGACGCCGCCTGGGACCGGGCAGCCGCGCTGTCGTCGTACGGGAACCGGCAGCGCTGGGTCGCCGCGTGCCAGGCGCTGGAGTGGGAGCAGACCGGCCCGCGGCGACACCGCGAGGGCGAGCTCACCGTGCCGTGGTCCACCGTCACCTGACCCCAACCCCGCTGCGCGCTCTTCGTCGTCTCGGGGCTCGGTCGGCGCTACGCAGCCCCGACCTGACGAAGATCGCCGGGGCAGGAGCCCTACGCTCGGCCGCGTGACGCACGAGCACACGCACACGGTCCACAACGGCAAGCGCGAGCTCACCATCGACGAGCTCGCGCGGATGCAGCCGGGGATGGACCGGCTGATGGCCGAGGTCGGGCCGCGGCTGCACCGCTGCTACCACGCGGCGCTGGCCGGCAACTGGCCACTGGCGGCGTACTTCGCGAAGAGCGCCGCCAAGCAGCTGGCGCTGTGCGCGGAGAGCCGGCCGAAGTACGAGCCGGAGATGACGGCCTACCTGCGGGACGACTTCGCGCCCGTCAGCGCCGCGATCAAGGCGCAGGACACCGAGGCGTTCGCGGCTGCGTGGCCCGTGATGGTGGACCGCGCCAACGAGCTGCACGCCTTCTTCGGCAAGCCCTTCATCGGCTGGAAGACCCCCGAGCAGCCGCCGGACGACCTCGACCTGCGCGCCGGCATGGCCTGAGCATGCGAACGCCCGCCCGGTGCGGTCACCGAGCGGGCGCAGCAGGTACGGCGGGGCTCAGTCCTCGAGGAGGATGGCCAGCTCGGCGTCGAGGTCGACGACGGCGCTCTCGCTGCCGGTGGGGACGGCGAGGTAGGTCTGCTGGAGGAACTCGACGAGGTCGTCGCGGTCGATCTCGAACAGCGCCGAGCCCGAGGGCGAGGCCATCGCGAGGTAGACGACCCGCTCGCCGTCGTGGGCCTCGGGCCAGACCCGGACGTCGCCCTCGCCGACCGAGGAGGCGACGCCGTCGGTGAGCAGCTGGCGGGCGAACATCCACTCGACGACGCCGTCGCCCTCGCCGCCGGTCTGGAAGGCCACCGTGACGGCCCACGGGTCAGCCGCGCTGTAACGCAGGCCGGCCAGCACGGGCAGCGACGGACCGCCCGGGACGACGAGCCGCAGCTCGAGCTCCGCGGTGACGGTGGCGATGTGCGTCATGGGGGTCCTTCGTTTCGGCGGCTGGCTGAGACACCTCGAGCAACGACCCCCGCGGGACGGGGATACGGGCCCCTGGTGGACGTCACCCGCCCGGGTGACGCACCTTTCGGCACGGACCCGGACAACTCCTGCACGACATCTTCGGGCCCTCTCCGGGGGCGGCGCAGCACCCGGCCGGGCTGCTGTCGTTCACCCGGTCGGCCCAGCGCCCAGGTGTCCCACGATCAGCTCCCGCAGCCGTGCGCGTTCCCGGAACAGCACGCCTGGCCGCTCGAACACGACCAGCTGGGCCCGCGGCAGCGTGGCGGCGATCTCCTTCGCCGCCTCCACCGGGTGCACAGGGTCGTCCTGCTGGGCCAGCACCAGCACGTCAGCCGACACTGCCGCGAGGGTGGCCACGTCGGGCACCGGCGGCTGGTCCGCGATCGTCCGGAGCAGCGGTACGAGGTCGCTCGCGAGCAGGAAGTCGGTGCGGGCGCGGACGTAGGGCTCGACCCCGATCAGGTCGGCCGGCAGCTCGGCCCGGACGAGGCGCTCCACGGCGGCACGGTCGTGGGCCTGCAGCGCCTCGACCAGGTCAGCTGACCGTCGTACGGCGGGAGGGCTGAGCTCGTGAAGCGCGGCCGGCAGGAACAGCACGACGCGGGCGAAGCGGTCCGGGATCCGGGCCAGCAGGCGCAACAGGATGCCGGCACCGAGGGAGACGCCGAGCGCCTGGGTCGCGTCGTAGGCGTCGGCCACCTGGCGAAGGTCCGCGGCCAGCTCGTCGTACCCGGCGTGCTCGGCTGCAGGGGCGTCGCCGTGGCCGCGAGCCTTCGCGAAGACCTTGGTGCCGGGTACGCCGGACAGCAGCGGCCGGGTCTCCGCCACCGAGGCGCCGAGCCCGTGTGCGGCCACCGTGACCGGCAGGCCGGCGCCGGTGACGAGCGTCAGCGCAGGCCGCCCACGGCAGGGCGTACGTCGACGAGGTAGACGATCGCGGCCACGGTGCCGGCGAGGCTGAAGATCGACAGCGGGGAGGCGCCGGACAGCAGCACAGCGAGGATGAGGATGACCAGCCACGCGGTCTTGGTGAGCTTGTGATGCACCTCGAACGCAGCCGGCGGCCGGGTCGCGCAGTCGATGAGCGCCCAGACCTTGAGGACGAACAGGCCGAGGCCCACGACAAGCAGCAGCCCCCCAGCGGGGTCGAAGAACGGCACGTCGTCATCCTCACGCACACGACCCCCGTCGCGCCGCAGGGGGGACGGCGCGCCGGGGGTCGTGGTGGTGCGAGCAGCCGGCGCGCGGAGGGGGCTCCGCCTTCCGGCTGCCGGTCAGGGGGTGCGGGTCAGCCGGCCTGCTCGACGGACTTGTTCGCGGCGGCGGCCGGCTTCGCGGCGGCCTTCTTGGCCGTGGCGGTGGCCTTCTTGGCCGCGGCCTTGCCCTCGGCCAGGTTGGCCTCGGTCGTCTCGTGCTTGCGCACCTGGGCGACGAGCTTCTCGCCGCGGGCCGCCAGCGTGCCGTAGTAAGCGGTGGCAGAGGTCTGCGCCTTCGCGACGCGGGCCTCGAGCTCGCCGCGCAGCTCGGTGGCCTTGACCTGCGCCTTGGCGGGGAACGCCTTGAGCTGGGCCGGGACGCCCTTGAGCTGCTCGCTGCGGGCGGCGCGGGAGGCGTCGACCTTCGCGGTCACGCTCTCCTGAAGCTTGGCCTGCAGCTCCTTGGCCTGGGCCGGCAGCTCCTTGGCCTGGGCACGGCCCTTCTCGAGGGTGAGGTCGACGACGCCGACCGCGGCGAGCAGCGGCTTCTTGGCCTCGTCGAGGTCGATGACGGCCGGCAGGCCGGCGGGCAGCTTCGGAAGCTTGTCCGTGAACGTGGGCATGGTGGGACTCCTAGGGAAGTCAGGCGAGGACGGGATGTCAGGGGGCCGGTACGGCGGTGTCGTCAGCTTCCTCAGGAGCCGCAGGTTCAGGCGCGGGCGCCGCAGCGGCGGCCGCAGCGTTCTCCTTGCGGAAGCTGTCGTGGATCTCGAGCAGCACCTGCTTCTGCCGCTCGGTCAGCGTCTCGTCGGCGAGGATGGCGTCCACGACCGGGCTGGCCTCGCGCTGGTCGAGGATGCCTGCCTGGACGTAGAGCGCCTCGGCGGAGATCCGCAGCCCCTTGGCGATCTGCTGGAGGATCTCGGCGCTCGGCTTGCGCAGGCCCCGCTCGATCTGGCTGAGGTAGGGATTGCTCACGCCGGCCGTCTTCGCCAGCTCGCGGAGCGAGATCTTGGCGCTCTGCCGCTGCTCCCGGATGAACTCGCCGAGGTGACGGACGTCGATGGCCGGCACGGGCGTCTCCTTCCGTAGAAGCTGATCGGCTGACGTCGTCGACGCTAGAGGGCGGTGCTAGCAATTGCAAGCAGCCTGCTAGCAACACCGCCGTGACCCTCCCCACACCGGGTGCGGGCTCGTGGCAGCGCACGGGTCGGGCAGCTGGTGGCGCCGATCGCCGAGCGGATCAAGCAACAGTGGTGCCCAGCACGGAGCTGGCGGCCGCCTCGGCTTGTGCCCGCCCGGAACACGCTCGGTGCTGTGCCTCGCGGCGGGAGCTTCGCGTACGCGGAAGCACAGGCCCCATCGTCGTCCGTTCCTGCGGAACACGAGGGACCATCGATCGGCGGCCGGGATTCACGTGCGCGTGATCTGGACGGGGGCGGGATGCTGCAGTGCAGGCGGCCGTCCGTGATCGCGCTGCGCACGCTCCCTGCTGCCACGGCAGCACCTAACCTCTCCTGGAGCCGAGAAGAGCTGGAAGGGCACAGCGATGGCACGGATGAGTGCGGCCGAACGGCGCGCACACGTCGTCGACGCGGCCATCGCCGTCGTTGCCGAGGAAGGTCTCACAGCCGCCTCCACCCGACGCATCGCCGAGCGAGCCGGGGTGCACCAGGGCATCGTGCACTACGTCTTCACCGACAAAGACGACCTTCTCAAAGCGGTGGTCGAGCGCCTCGTCGAGACGATGGAGCAGCTGTCCTTGACCGCCCTGGACGACGCGCCGACGTTGATCGAGGCCATTCGCCGTGCGACCGAGCTGTTCTGGCGTGTTACGGAGGCCGACCCGGGGCTGCAGCTCGCGCAGTACGAGCTAACGGCGTGGGCGCTGCGCTCCGGGCGTGCAGACCTCGCCGAATGGCAGTACGACCGCTATCGCGCTGTGATCCGCAGTGCGCTCGCGTCCGCGGCAGGCGACCAGACGCTGCCGGTGCCACTCGAGGATCTCGCCGACCTGCTGCTGTCCACCGTCGACGGCGTCTTGCTGGGATCGCTGGTTCGCCGCGACCCCGCCGCAAGCCGACGTGAGATGGACTTGCTGCTCACGGCCCTCGAAGCTCTGCTGACCACGGACCTTGCAGCGGCTGGGCGGCGCCAGGGAACGCACCCGACCCCAAGCGCGAGCGGCTAGAACCGCGAGCGCGGGTCGCCGGTAGGTCGGCCGTTGGCGTCGACCCCCTCGCGCAGCACCGTCACCGTGCTGCCACGCAGTCGAATGCGCGTCGCGGAGTCAGCCCCTCGGCTGCTGCCGACGAGCAGCCCGTGGTCAGGGTTCGCCACGGACACGAGGTCATACACGCCGTCGGGAACGCC
Source organism: Actinomycetota bacterium (assembly GCA_046723735.1). GTDB lineage: Bacteria > Actinomycetota > Actinomycetes > Mycobacteriales > SCTD01 > RYN-111. The sequence goes on from JBKOVB010000112.1 coordinate 25,671, forward strand.
GGAGATCTCGATGTACTGGCTCGGCAGGTCCCACGTGTAGATGTCGCCCCACCCCCGCCCGATACCCATGTACTCCCAGACGCCTGCCTGCGCGCTGTTCACCCCTTGCGCCTGACTGGGAACGTTGCAGGTGGGAAAGCTGTTCACCCGCGGCGCGGTGTCCGGCCGACCAAACCCGAAGTAGTCGACGTCGATCGCGCAGAACCCAACCTTCTTGCTCTCCGTCGTCGGGAACCGGTCACGCAGTCCGCGCGGATCGACGGCGTACAGGTAGAACCGGCCCATGTTCCGATAGTGGAAGTGCCCGTGCTGCACGTGGAAGGTGCACGGGCCAGCGCCGCGGTAGGTCACATGCCCGTCTGTCCAGTGCACGACCTGCTGCATCTGGCAGTTGCTCACTGCCTCGGTGCCGTCCCAACGGAACCGCAACGTCAACTCGCCGGCGCCGACGTTCGCGAGCTCGTTGTCAAACCGCAGGCAGCGCTGCGCGCCCTCCTGCGCCACCTCCTCCGCGTAGCACGAGGTGGGAACAGTCGCTGGCGCCGGGAAGCGGTACCCGACCGGCAGGGACGGGACAGGCGGAATCCCCTCGAGGTGGAAGTTGTGCGGGGGCACGATCGCGATGGTCGGCAGCAGCGGGGTCGGTGTCCCGCCTCGCCGCACCCCTCGATGCACGTGCACGACGCCGGCGAAGCGGCGTGGCGACCCAGCCGCCGCAAACGCTGCGTCGGTACCGGAGGAGAAGTACTTCGCCGCCGTCACGATCTTGTAGGTGCCGTTCGCTGCGTGCGGGATGACCACCGACTGGGCATTGGAGTCCAGCTGGTCCGCGTAGGCCGCCAAGCTGCCGTCGGGCCCGTACACGTACAGGTCGAACTGGTCGTCGACGCCGCCCCACCGGATGGAGACCTGCAGTCCGTCGTCGAGGCCCTTCCACACACCCCGAGGCAGCGCGACACGGACAGTCGTCGTCACGCACGTCGAGGAAGTGCACGCCTCGGGTCGTGCCGCGAGGGCGACCTGCGCCTGTCCCTTGAAGCGCAGCGTCGCGTCGGCCGAGCGCAGCACCGGCGTGGCCTCCGACTTCGCCGACGCGACCGTCGTGCCGGTCAAGGCAACAGCTGCGGCAGCCAGTGCCACCGAACGCCACACACCACGCACCGGATCCCCCTCTTCTTGGTCGCCTGACCAACTGTTGTCAGTTCATCAGAGATGCCGCATAAACGTCAAGTGGGACGGGAGGGGGGCGCGCGCTACCTGATGCCGGCGCTCACGCGGCACGGCGTGCTGGCGCTCGCAGCCGACCGAACTGTCTTGGCGGCTCACGCCGAGGCAGCCATCGTGGCCGACGCCCACCAAGCACCTGGCCTCGACCCGGAGGCGCTAAGCGGACCCGGACTGAGCTGTCGCAGGCGGTGCTGAACCCGGCTGCGGGAGCCGCCAGCCGATCTCGGGCTCTTGAGTGGCCCGGTGAGACTCGGCACCTCCTACAGGCAACTGCGCAGTGCAAGCCCGCTCGACCCGCCAGTAGCAGGCTGGAGTGATGAGTCCCCACATCTCTGCCCTCCCGAGCACGTGATCCAGGCCCTGTTCGTCGTCGTGGCGGGACTGCTGCTGCTCTACGCCACGCTGCTGCTCCTCCTCTGGTGGGCGGGCCGCCGCGAGGGCGGGAACACCCTTCGCACGGCCCTGCGCCTCCTGCCGGACCTGGTCCGCCTGCTACGACGGCTGGCCGCCGACCCGACGCTCCCGCGCGGCGTGCGGATCCGGCTGGGGCTCCTGCTGGGATACCTGGCGTTGCCCCTCGATCTGGTGCCCGACTTCGTGCCGGTGATCGGGTACGCCGATGACGCGGTCGTCGTCGCACTGGCGCTGCGCTCGGTGATCCGCCACGCCGGACCGGACGCCCTGACCCGGCACTGGACCGGCTCGCCGGAGGGGTTGCGCGTCGTGCGGCTCCTGGCCGGCCTGCGGGACGGCAGCTGACGACGCGGCCGCGCTTGCCGCCGTACCGGCTTGTCCGGTTACGCTCGGTGGCCAACGGGGGGAGAAGCCAGTGCAGCTTGACGCACAGGATCTCAGGACGGCGGTCAACCGGCTGCGCCGTGCCGAGGGACAGCTCGCCGGGGTGATCCGGATGCTCGAGCAGGGTCGTGAGTGCAAAGACGTCGTGACGCAGCTGGCGGCGGTGTCCCGAGCATTGGACAAGGCGGGCTTCAGCATCGTGGCGGCGGGGCTGCGTCAATGCATCGCGCAGGGGCACGACGTCGACGCGGTGCAGATGGAGAGGCTTTTCCTCTCCCTGGCCTGACGTCCGGTCAGCTGGCGGCGCCCTCGACGCCGCCACGCGCGGACTCCTCGACGTGGGCTTGGATCGCGTCCGCGATCCGGCGCTCCATCGCGCGCGCGAGGTGGGCGTCCATCGCGAGCCGCGCAAGCGGCTTGAGGCGGTCGATCACAGCAGTCAGGTCCGCGACCGCCTCCGCGGACGGTGGACCGTCCGTAGCGAGCGCCGGGTGCTTGAGCACGACGTGGTCGCGCACCGCTCCGATGAGCCGGGCCGCGCTCGCGTCCATGTCACGGGCCAGCGCCGCCGACAGCTCCAGCACGACCGCGAGCGGGATGCCGGCCCGGACGAGCTCCGACCCGGCGTGCAGGAGCCGCGGGGACGGCACCCGGTAGCGATCGCCGTCGGGTACGACCAGCTGCTGCTCGATCGCGGTCGCAAGCGTCTCGGGGGAGACCTGATCCACCCCGAAAAGGTCCAGGAGCTCGTCCGCCGTCACGTAGTCGGCGAGCTCGTCCGACCAGGGCGCGGTGAGCACCTCTTCGAGCCCCAGCAGCTCGCTCAGGTCCCGGCCGGACTGCCAGGCGTCGAAGAAGTCGGCGATGTGGGCGAAGGTGTAGCCGCGCTCGAGCAGCTGCCCGATGAGGCGAAGCCGGCCGAGGTGCGCCTCGCTGTAGATGCCGGCGCGCCCCTCACGGCGCGGCGGCGGCAGCAGGCCGCGGTCCTGGTACACGCGCACGTTGCGGACGGTGGTCCCGGCAGCTCGGGCCAGGTCGTCGATCCGGTACTCCGTCACGCGTCCCCCACAGCCTGGAGTGTTGACGCGACCACTCTACCGTGCCTACTGTGCCAACGATCATTGTCACGATCGTCAACGCTTCGCTGGGGAGTGCGCATGGACCCGTCCGTCAGACCGGCACGCGGGGTCGACCTCGCTCAGGTGCTGCCCGTGACGGCCGTGCTCGCGGCGCTCGGGACGGCGCTCGTCGCCGCCTGCGTGCTCTACCGACGGGGAGGCCTGCCCTGGGTGGAGCGGCAGCTGGCACGGCTGGAAGCGACCACTGGGTCCCCCGCCTGGGTCGTCGTCCCGAGCGCCGTCGGGGGCCTGAGCCTTCTCACGGCCGGCTTCGGCTTCTACTGGGACGTCGCGGTGCACATCGACAACGGCCGGGACCAGAACCCCTTCGGCACCCCTGCGCACTGGCCCATCGTGCTCGGCCTGTGCGGGCTGGTCGCCGCCGGGATCCTCGCGATCGTTCTCGATCGCGACATCGACGGCGGTGCCGCCGTGCAGCTGCCGTTCGGTCTGCGCTGCTCTCTCGGCGGGGCGCTCGTGCTGCTGTGCGGCGGCATCAGCCTCGCCGGGTTCCCCCTGGACGACCTGTGGCACAACGCGTTCGGGCAGGACGTCACGCTGTGGTCGCCCACCCACATCCAGATGATCGGCGGCGCCTCGCTCACCACGCTGGCGCTGTGGGTCCTCGTGGAGGAGGGCCGCCGCCGAGCCGGGGAGACTCGCCGTACGGCGTCGCGGACGTGGCGCGCCGTGAACGCCTGGCGGACCACCTCCATCGCCGGGGCCTTCCTCATCGGGCTGTCGACGTTGCAGGACGAGTTCGACATGGGCGTCCCGCAGTTCAACGCGATCTACCACCCGATCCTCATCGCGCTCGCGGCCGGCATCGCCCTCACCGCCGCGCGGGTACGCCTCGGTCGGGGTGCGGCGCTCACCACCGCGCTGTTCTTCCTCGTGATGCGTGGCAGCTGGGCCCTCGTGATCGGCGTCGGGTTCGGGCGTACCGCGCCGTCGATGCCCCTCTACCTCGTCGAGGCGCTGCTGGTGGAGGGGGTTGCTCTCGTCGTACCGGTCCGACAGCAGCTGCGCTTCGGCCTCGTGAGCGGTGCCCTGATCGGCACCGTCGGCGTGGCCGCGGAGTGGGCCTGGAGCCAGGTGGCGTTCCCCCTCGCCTGGCAGCCGGCCATCTTCCCGGAGGCGTACGTGCTGGCGTTCCTCGCCGCGGTGGCCGGCGGGGCCCTCGGCGCGCTGTCGGGCCGGGCGCTGCTGCCCTCGTCGGCCGGCCGCAGCCCCGCTCCGCGCGTCGCCACCGGCCTCGCGTTCGCCTGCGCGCTCGGCGTGCTCGCCCTGGCGTTGCCCATCGGGACGCACCCCGGCTACCGCGCCGACGTCACGGTGACGCCGGCCGGGCGCTACGAGGCCACGCTCACGGTGCGCCTCGACCCAGCGCCGATCGCGAAGGACGTCGCGTGGTTCACCGTCACGTCGTGGCAGGGCGGCGACCTCGTGGCGGGCCACGGGCTGCGGATCACCCCCATGGACCAGGTGGGCCCGGGCGTCTACCGCTCGCACGGCCCCGTGCCGGTGGCCGGCAGCTACAAGACCCTGCTGCGGCTGGGCACCGCCACCGCCCAGCAGGCCGTCCCGGTCTACCTCCCGGAGGACCGCGCCATCCCGGCTGCCGGGGTGCCGGCCAGCCCGCACTTCGTGCGCAGCTTCGTGCCGGACCAGAAGATCCTTCAGCGTGAGCAGGTGGGTGGCTCGCAGTCGTTGAAGCACGTCGCGTACACCGTGCTCGGGGGGCTCGCACTCCTGTGGATCGGCACCCTGACGCTGGGCCTCCAGCGGCTGGACCGCTCCGCCGTAGAGTCGGTCCGCCCGCTCGTCCTCCCGCCCTCCTGGGCGCGTCGTACGCCTGAGAGGTCCTTCGCGTGACCGAGCACTCCCCGCTGGTGATCGTCGGCTCGGGCTTCTCCGGGCTGTGCACTGCGATCCAGCTCAAGCGGTCGGGACGTCACGACTTCGTCGTCCTGGAGCGGGGCGACGACGTCGGCGGCACCTGGCGCGACAACACCTACCCGGGCGCGGCCTGCGACGTGCCGTCGCACCTGTACTCGTTCTCGTTCGCTCCCAACCCGACGTGGACGCGCAGCTTCAGCCCGCAGCCCGAGATCCACGCGTACCTGCAGCGTGTCGCCGAGGAGCACGAGGTCCTGCCGCACTGCCGCTTCGGGGTGACGCTGCTCTCCGCGACGTGGGTGCCCGAGCAGCAGCACTGGGCGCTGTCGACCACCGCTGGAGACCTCACCACCGACGTGCTCGTGGCCGGCACCGGCGCGCTTTCGGAGCCGACCCTTCCCGACATCAAGGGGCTGTCGACCTTCGAGGGCACCACGTTCCACTCCGCCCGGTGGGACCACAGCTGGGCCGCCGAGGGCCGGCGGGTCGCCGTCATCGGCACCGGCGCATCGGCCATCCAGTTCGTGCCGGAGATCCAGCCCGACGTCGCGCAGCTCTACGTCTTCCAGCGCACCGCTCCGTGGGTGCTGCCGCGCATGGACCGCCCGATCCCGCCCCGGGCCCGGGAGCGCTACGCCAAGCACCCCGGCCTGCAGCGCGCAGCCCGTACGGCGATCTACACGTTCCGCGAGTCGCAGCTCATCGGGTTCCGCTTCCACCGCGGCCTGCTCAAGCTGGGCGAACGGCTGGCACGGCAGCAGCTCGCCCGCCAGGTCCCCGACCCGGTGCTGCGCGAGAAGCTCACGCCGCGCTTCGACCTGGGCTGCAAGCGGGTGCTGCTGTCCAACACCTGGTACCCCGCCGTGACGGCGCCCAACTGCGACCTGGTGGTCGACCGGGTCGTCGAGGTGGTCCCCCAGGGGGTGGTCACCGAAGCGACTGACGGCACCCGCACCACTCACGAGGTCGACACCATCGTGTTCGGCACCGGCTTCCACGTGACCGACCCCCCGGTGGCCGAGAGGGTGCACGCCTTCGGCCGCTCCCTCGCCGAGCACTGGCAGGAGCACGGCATGCAGGCCCATCGCGGCCTCACGGTCGCCGGCTTTCCGAACCTGTTCTTCCTCACCGGTCCCAACACCGGCCTCGGCCACAACTCGATGGTGCTCATGATCGAGGCGCAGGTCGGCCACCTGGTGAAGGCGCTCGACGCCCTGCGCGACGGCGACTACGCCGTCATCGAGCCGCGCGCCGACGTGCAGGCGGCCTACAACGAGCGGCTCCAGGAGCACCTCGCCAAGACGGTCTGGATGACCGGCGGCTGCACTTCTTGGTACCTCGACGAGCACGGCCGTAACCCCACGCTCTGGCCCACCTTCACGTGGCGGTACAGGCAGGAGATGCGCCGCTTCGACCTGTCGGAGTACGTCGTCCACGGCACGCGTCCTGCCGCGCGAGCTTCGTCCTCCGGGGGCTGAGGAGCGCCCAAGAGGCCCAGCTGACGAAGATCGGCGAGCAGGTGCGTCTGGGAGGCGCCCGTCAGCGGAGGGCGGCGGCGAGCTCCCCTGCCACGCGGACCTCGCCCACCGGCCGACCGCCGCCGAGCACCGGCGTGGTCGCGAGCTCGTCGAGCACCGGGGCCTCGATGCCGAGCAGGCGCAGAGCGGCCACGAGCACAGGCGTGCGCGCGCGGGCAGCCCCGTCGTACACCTTGACGACCGCCGCGGCGCCGTCGGGCAGGGCGACGGCCCAGACCCCCTCGGCGCCGTCCTTGGCCAGCAGGCCGGGGACGCCCTCCATCAGGCGCGTGACGTCACGGCCGGTGCCGCCGACGTGCCAGGGCCGGGTGCGCATCGCGTCGGCCACGCGTCGCTCCACGCCGTCGCCGGTGACGAGCCGGGCGAACACCCGCGCCAGAGCGGGCAGCGTCAGGGCGTGCTGGGGCGCCCCACACCCGTCCACCGCGACGTGGCGCACCGGCTCGCCGGCGAGCCGCTCGACGTGCGCCTGGACCGCCTGCTGCAAGGGGTGGGCCGGGTCGAGGTAACCCGCCAGCGGCCAGTCCTGCGCCGCGCAGGCCCGAAGCATGGCGGCGTGCTTGCCGGAGCAGTTCATCGTCAGCGGTGACGGGCCTCCTCCGGCGCGCAGCACGTCGCGGGCAGCCCGTTCGTCGAGCGGCAGGTCGGCCGGGCACCCCAGGGCGTCGACCGGGACGTCGCCCAGAACCCGGCGTACGACGGCGACGTGGCCCTCCTCGCCAGAATGCGACGCGGCGGCCAGAGCCAGCTCCTCGTCGTCGGCCGGCTCGAAGCCCAGATGCAGCAACGCCGCGGCCTGCAGCGGCTTGTTCGCCGAGCGCGGGAAC